>DASTWP010000277.1:0-3357 GCA_035765835.1 Solirubrobacteraceae bacterium | reverse complement strand
GTTCCTGCGCTCCTGCCGCGTGCTGCGCAACGCCAAGGAGATGGGCGGCGAGGACGTCGTCACGAAGTCCGGCCTGATGGTCGGCCTCGGCGAGACGCACGAGGAGATGGTCGAGACCTTCGGCGTGCTGCGCGAGCACGGCGTGCAGGTGCTCACGGTCGGCCAGTACCTGCGCCCGACGGCGCGCCACCTTCCCGTCGTGCGCTACTGGCACCCGGACGAGTTCAAGGCGCTCGAGCAGGCCGCCTACGCGCTCGGCTTCGACCACATCGCCGCCGGGCCGCTCGTGCGCTCGAGCTATCACGCCGACCAGCACGTGCCGCAGGAGCGGCCCGGGGTCGGCCCGCTGGCGGCCGCTCGGGCCTAGCAGCACCGCCGGGTAGCCTCCCGGCACCTTGTTCCCGCTGCGGGACAACCTGCCGACGGACCGCCCCCCCGTCGTCACGATCGCGCTGATCCTGCTCAACGCGTTCGTCTACTTCTTCCTGCAGCCGAAGACCGGCATCGCGTTCGAGGGCGGGCTGAAGCAGGGGCCGCTGGTCCACTACGGCGCGATCCCGTACGAGTTCACGCACTGGGGCAGCCACTGCGACCTCGTGCAGGGCGCCGTCCGCTGCGCCGCGCACGGCGGCGCGCACCAGCTGCCGACCGCGCTGACGATCTTCTCGAGCATGTTCACGCACGCCGGGCTGCTGCACCTCGGCGGCAACATGCTCTTCCTCTACATCTTCGGCAACAACGTCGAGGACGCGATGGGGCCCGTCCGCTACCTGCTCTTCTACGTGCTCGGCGGGATCGCGGCGCTGGCGCTGCAGACCGCCGTCAGCCCCGACACGACCGGCCCCACGCTCGGCGCCTCCGGGGCGATCGCCGCCGTCCTCGGCGGCTACATCCTCATCTATCCCCGCGCCCGCGTCCTGACGTTGATCTTCATCGTCTTCTTCTTCACGTTCCTGGAGATCCCGGCGTTCTTCTTCCTGTTCATCTGGTTCGGCGAGCAGGCCGTCTTCGGGGCGATCGGCCTCGTGCACCACTACGGAGGGGGCGGCGGCGTCGCCTACTTCGCGCACGTCGGCGGCTTCGTCTTCGGCCTCGCGGCGATCAAGCTGTTCGCGACACGACGAAGCAGCTCCTATGGCGGTCCGCGCTACCCGGTGTACTAGCGGCGTGCTCGTCCGCCAGGCGATCCTGATCGTTGCGCTGCTGTTCATCGCCGCGCTGCTGGTCCTGACGATCCACGCCGTCTCGAGCGGCGGCTTCGACATCCTGACCGTGCTGTCGCTGCTGGTTCTGGGCATGTTCGCGTTCGGCATCGTCGGCGCGTTGCTTCATCCTCCGGAGGAGTGAGGAAGGGACTCGTCACGCTGGCCGCGGCGGCGGCGATCGGCGGGTGTGGGGGCACCGCGACCGTGCTGCCCGCCCGCGGGCCGGACGCGCTGCCGGCCACCGCGGCGCCGCTGCAGGTGGCCAACGGCCCGGTCGACATCGGCGGGCGCCGGCCACTGTCGCTGCGCCCCGCGCCCGCGCGCGAGACCGTCCACCTGCGCTTCCATCGCGAGCCGAAGTCCGGCCTGCTCTTCGACCTCGACACCGGCGAGGTGCTCTGGCAGCGCCTGCCGGGGCGGGTGCTGCCGATCGCGAGCCTGACGAAGATGATGACTGCGCTGATCATCGTGGAGCACGAGCCGCCGGACGCGCCTGTGCTGATCACCAAGCAGGCGCTCGCCTACAAGGGCTCCGGCGTCGGCGTGCTGCCGCTCGGCAGGCACGTGCGCCTGGAGACGATGCTCTACGGGCTGCTGCTGCCCTCCGGCAACGACGCTGCGATCGCGCTCGCACAGCGCGTCGACGGCACCCTGCCGGCGTTCGTCGGCGAGATGAACGCGCGCGCGCAGCAGATGGGCCTCGCCTGCACGCACTACACCTCGCCGGACGGCTTCGAGGACGCGGGCAACCACTCCTGCGCGATCGACCTCGCCGCCGAGGCGCGCGCGATCCTCGACACGCCGCGGCTGGCGAAGATCGTCCGCAGCCGCCGCGCCGTGCTGCCGTTCCCGATCAAGGGCGGGCGGCTGTGGCTCTACAACAACAACCCGCTGCTGATCCAGCGCTATCCCGGCGTCCTCGGGATCAAGACCGGCTACACCGCGAAGGCCGGGAGCTGCCTGGTGGCGGCCGCCGAGCGCGGCGGCAGGCGCCTCGGCGTCGTGCTGCTGCACTCGCCGGACACGGCGCGCCAGGCCGAGGTCCTGCTGAACCGCGGCTTCGCCCTGCGCGCGGGGTGATCCCGCGTATGATCCGCCGCTGACTGGCCAGTCAGCCAAAGGAGCGTTTCCAGCGTGGATCTGAACGACACGCCCGAGCAGGTGCAGTACCGCGAGCAGGTGCGCGCATGGCTCGAGCAGCACCGCGACGAGGCGCCCGCCGCTGCGCGCGACCTCGGCGACACCGACTACGTCAACGCGCGCCGCGCCTGGCAGGGCAAGCTCGCCGAGGCGGGGCTCGCCGGCGTCACGTGGCCGAAGGAGTACGGCGGCCAGGGCCTCGGCCCGATCGAGCAGGTCATCGTCGGGCAGGAGATCGCCCGCGCGAAGGTGCCGGGGATCCTCGACTCGATCGGGGTCGGGATGCTCGGGCCGACGATCATCGCCCACGGGACCGACGAGCAGAAGGGGCGCTACCTCGGCCCGATGCTGCACGGCGACGAGGTCTGGTGCCAGCTCTTCTCCGAGCCCGCCGCGGGATCGGACCTGGCGGCGGTGCAGACGCGCGCGCGCCTCGAGGAGGACGGCAGCTGGATCCTCAACGGCCAGAAGGTGTGGACGACCAACGCGCAGTTCGCCGCCTACGGGCTGCTGCTGGCGCGCACCAACCCCGACGTGCCCAAGCACAAGGGCCTGACGATGTTCATCGTGCCGATGGACGCGCCGGGCGTGACCGTGCGCGGCCTGCGCCAGATCTCCGGCGAGGCGGAGTTCAACGAGGTCTTCTTCGACGACGTCCACCTGCCGGCCGACGCGGCCTGCGGTCCCGTCGACGGCGGCTGGGGCACGGCGCTGACGACGCTGATGTTCGAGCGCGTGACGATCGGCCTCGGCTCGGAGGGCCTCGGCTATCGCGAGGACCGCTTCGCCGCGGCGATCGCCGCCGACGAGGCGGCGCGCCGCGACCCCGAGGTGCGGGCACGGCTGGGCGAGATCGGCACGGAGCTGCTCGCGATCCGCTTCATGAGCTACCGGATGCTGACCGCCCTTCAGCGCGGCCAGATCCCCGGCCCCGAGGCGGGCCTGGCGAAGGTGACGACCGTCAACGCGGCGATCGCCGCCGGCGACCTCATCGCCGACGTGCTCGGCCCCG
>DASTWP010000276.1:0-13059 GCA_035765835.1 Solirubrobacteraceae bacterium | reverse complement strand
CGCCGTGCCCGCGACCCCTGCCGCCGCGCCGGCGGCGCCGGCGAAGCCCGCGACCCCTGCTGCCGCCACCCAGGCGGCCGCGCCCGCGCGCCCCGCCGCCCCCCTGCGCGCGCCCTCCTCGCAGGCGACCGTCCCGCCGCGCACCGCCGCCGGCGCCGCACGCCGCGCCGGCGCGCCGCCTGTGCCGCCGCGCTCGCGCGCCCGCACCGCCGTCCTGGCGATCGTCGCCGCCGTCGCGGCGATCGTGATCATCGTCGTGGTCGTCAGCGCGCTGTCCGGCGGCGGCTCCTCCAAGAAGCCGCTGCCGAACTCGATCGGCAGCCAGCCCGGCCGGCACCACACGTCCGCCACCACCAGGACACCGCCGCGCTCGACCGTCGCGGTCACCGTGGTCAACGGCACGACGACCAACGGCCTCGCCCGCAGCGTCTCGGACAAGCTGACGGCCAAGGGCTGGAACACGCCGCCCACCACCACCGACAGCACCGATCAGTCGCACGCCTCGACCGCCGTCTACTACGCGAGCCGCTCCGACCGCGCCGCGGCCTCGGACGTCGCCCGCGCGCTCGGCCTGCCGGGCGTCCCGGTGACCCGCCTGGACGCGAACACGAAGGTGATCGCCGACGGCGCCGGCGGCCCCCCGCCCCAGGTCGTCGTGGTCCTGGGGGCTGACTACAGTCAGCAGCAATAGGCCGGGCGCAGTGATCTACCTCGCCCGGCACGGGCAGACGGCCTACAACCGCGAGGGCCGCTTCCAGGGGCTGGGATCGGTCCCGCTCGACGACACCGGGCGCGAGCAGGCGCGCGCACTCGCCGAGGAGGCGGGGCGGCACCCGATCGCCACGCTCGTCTGCTCTCCGCTCGCCCGCGCGCGCGAGACGGCCGACATCGTCGGGGCGCGGATCGGCCTGGAGCCGCGCGAGGACGCGCGCTTCGAGGAGACCGACACCGGCGAGTGGACGGACCGCTCGTTCGCCGAGGTCAGCGCGGAGGACCCGGAGGGCTTCGCCCGCTTCCAGGCGGGCGACCCGACCTGGCGCTTCCCCGGCGGCGAGTCGTTCGCCGAGCAGTCCGAGCGCGTCCAGGCGGGCCTCGCCGACCTGCGCGCCCGCCCGGCGGAGCACCCGGTGCTGGTCGTGTGTCACCGTGGGGTCATCCGGCTCGCGCTCGCCGCCCTGCGCGGCGACGAGCACCGCGCCGACGAGATCCCGAACGCCGCCCTCGTGACCCTGTGACGCAGCTCGCCCGCATCGCGTTCGCGCTGCTGATCGCCGCCACCTTCGCGGCGTTCTTCGTCGCGCAGCGGCTCAAGCACGCCCCCGCGCTGTTCCCCGAGTTCGGCCGCACGCCGCTGTTCTCGCCCAACCACGACGGGCGCAAGGACGTCGAGCACATCGCCTTCGAGATCAAGCACCGCGACCTCGTGACGGTGACGATCCTCGACGAGGAGGGCGACCCGGTGCGCGAGCTCGTCTCCGACCGCGACCTGCCCGCCTTCACGAAGCTCCGCCTGGACTGGACCGGCCGGACGGACGCGGGCCGCCTCGCGCCCGACGGGATCTACCGCATCCGCGTCACGCTGCGCCACGAGGGCCGCAACGTCATCTACCCGCAGTCCTTCCGGCTCGACACGACGCCTCCGCACCCGATCGTGACGAGCGTCGGCCCGGAGCGCTCGAGCAGGCCCGCGCCAGAGGTGCTCCCGCGCCACGACGGCAGGCCCGCGCAGATCCGCTTCCTCGCGCCCGGCACGGGCGTCCGCGTACTGATCTTCCGCACCTATCCCGGGCCGGTCACCCTCGTGCGCACCCACCGCCTGCCGCCCGGCACGCGCACGTTCGACTGGCACGGGGAGACCAACGGCCGGCGCGTCGTCTCGCACGGCATCTTCCTCGCGGTCGTGGAGTGCCGTGACAAGGCGGGCAACATCGGCAGCTCGGCGCCGCTCGACGCGCGCGGCCTGCCGATCCTGCCCTACGGCCAGCCGCTGCCGGGGCGGGGCGGGATCACCGTGCGCCGCCTCGCCGTGCAGCCGCCCGACGCGCCGGTGGCGGCCGGCGCGGTGACGACGTTCGGCATCGACTCGCGGCAGGCGTCCTACCGCTGGGACGTGCGCCGCGTCGGCTCGCCGCGGATCCTCGCGAGCGGGGCGAAGACGAAGCCGGCGCTGCACGTCCACGCACCGGCCGCCACCGGCGCCTACCTGCTCGAGGTCCGCAGCCGCGGCAGGCTCCAGCAGGTGCCGTTCGCGGTCGAGGCGCCGGCACCGCCGCAGCGCGTGCTCGTCGTGCTGCCGTACATGACCTGGCAGGGCCGCAACGCGGTCGACGACGACGGGGACGGCGCGCCGAACCTGCTCGACAAGGGCCAGCCCGTGCCGCTGGACCGCATCCTCGGCGGCACCGGCCCGAATGGCCTGCCGCAGGGGTTCGCCGACCGCGAGGCGCCGGTGCTCGCCTTCCTCGACCACCGCCACCACGCCTACGACATCACGACCGACGCGGCGCTCGCCGGCAAGGGCGGGCCGCAGCTGAAGGGCCACACCGGCGTCCTGCTGGTCGGCGACGAGCGCTGGCTGCCACGCGCGCTCCAGCTGCGCCTGCGCCGCTACGTGATGGCGGGCGGGCGCCTCGCGACGCTCGGCGTCGACTCGCTGCGGCGCACCGTCGCGATCTCGCCGCACGGGCGCATGATCGACCCCACGCCGGGCGCCCCGACCGACCTCTTCGGCGAGCGGCTCGGGCCGCTGACCGCGGCGCCGGTGACGCTCACGCAGGCGCAGGACGGCATCGGCCTGTTCCAGGGGGGCACGGGCCTGTTCGGCGGCTACGCGGGCTATGAGGCGACGCTGGGCGTCACGCCGCCGGCGAAGCTCGTCACGCGCGCGGTCACGCCCGCCGGCCGCAACGTGATCGTCGCGCTGCGGCTCGGCAAGGGCCTCGTCGTGCACCCGGGTCTCAGCTCTCTCGCAGGCCACCTGAAGACCGATCCCAACGCCGCCGCGCTGCTGGCGAGGACATGGACGCTCCTGTCCCGCTGATCGTCGTCGCGGCGCTCGCCGCGCTCGCCCTGCTCGCGCGCGGGCCGCGCGCGCGCGCGACCGTGATGCTGCTGGCCCTGCTGCTCACGCCGGTCCTGCTGATCGCCCACATCTACGACTCGGCGCAGTTCCGCCCGCTGCGCGATCACGCCGGGCTCGCGGTGGGCGCCGGCGCCGGCGGCCTCGTGGTCGTCGGGCTGCTCGCATGGCTGTTCGTGCGCCGCCCGCCGGCGCTCGCGCTCGCCGCCGCGTTCACGATCCCGTTCCGGATCCCGATCGGCACCGGCGGCGGCACCGCGAACCTGCTCGTGCCGCTGTACGTCGTGATCGCCGCGGGGACGATCGCCTACGCGTGGCCGATCCTGTTCGGCCCGGACGACCCGCCGGAGGAGCCGCGGCCGCGCGTGCTCGAGTGGGCGCTGGGCGGCTACCTGCTGCTGTACGCGATCCAGGCGGCGTACTCGTCGGACTTCGCCCGCGCGCTCGAGCAGGTCGTCTTCTTCTACGTCCCGTTCGCGCTGCTGTACGTGCTGCTCGCGCGCCTGGAGTGGTCGCGGCGGCTGCTGGCGGGCTGCCTCGGAGTGCTCGCCGGCCTCGCGCTCGCGTTCGCCTGCATCGGCTTCGTCGAGTACGGGACGCGCCACCTGCTGCTGAACCCGAAGGTCATCGCGTCCAACCAGCTCGAGTCCTACTTCCGCGTCAACTCGCTCTTCTTCGACCCGAACATCTACGGCCGCTTCCTGGCGATCGTGATGGTGTTCGTGACGGCCGCGATCCTGCGGCGGCGCGGCACCGGCGAGGTGGCGGCCGGGGGCGCGGCGCTCGCGGTGCTGTGGGCGGGCCTCGTGCTGACGCTGTCGCAGTCGAGCTTCGTCGCGCTGCTCGTCGGTCTCGCGATCCTCGGCGGCCTGACCTGGAGCGGGCGCTGGGCGCTGGGGCTGAGCCTGATCGCGATCGCGCTCGGCGCGGGCTTCCTGGCGGTTGCGCCGAACGCCGTGCACCTGGACCTCGGCAGCTCGAAGTCCGCCGACACCGCCACGAGCGGGCGCTACGGCCTCATCACCGGCGGCATCGACCTCTTCCGCGCCAAGCCGCTCGCCGGCTACGGGTCGGGGGCGTTCCCGCGCGAGTACCGCCGGCACACGCACGCCTCCGCGCAGCGCGCGACGAGCGCGTCGCACACGATCCCGATCACGGTCGCGGCCGAGCAGGGCGTCGTCGGCCTCGCCGTCTACCTGGCGCTGCTGGCGGCGGCGTTCTGGCGGCTGTTCGACGGCGCCCGCGGCATCGCCGCGCGCTGCGCGGTCGCGGCCGCCTTCGCCGCGCTCGTGGTGCACACGTTCATGTACGCGGCGTTCCTCGAGGACCCGCTGGCGTGGGCGCTGCTCGGGGTCGGCACGGCGCTCGCACGGGCGATGCCGCGGCTCGTGCGCCACCGGCGGCCGCCTGCCGCGGTGCCGGAAGACGAGCCCGTGGCCGCGCCGGCGGCGGTCCGCTCGCCCGCGCAGGCATGACGGCGCGGCGCGCCGAGGCGCTCGTCGTGGCCGCGCTGGCCGGCCTCGCGCTCGCGGCCGCGTTCGTCACGCGCACCTATCCGAACTACGACGCCTACTACCACCTGGTCTGGGGGCGCGAGCTCGTCCATGGCATCAAGCCGGACTTCCAGGCCTACAGCGCGCCGACCGAGCACCCCCTCTACATCGCCATCTGCGCGGTGCTGGGCGTCGTCTTCGGCCAGCACGCCGACCGCGCGCTGGTCGTGCTGTGCGCGCTCTCGCTCGTCGTGCTCGCATGGGGCGTCTACCGCGTCGGGCGCGCCTGCTTCTCGGCCGGCGCCGGGATCGTCGCCGCGCTCTTCACGGGCTCGTCGTTCGCGCTGCTGCTGTTCGCCGCGCGCGCGTACGTCGACGTGCCGTTCCTCGCGCTCGTGTTCGTCGCCGCGTTCATGGAGGCCGAGCGGCCGCGGCGCGGGCGCAGCGTCATGGCGGTGCTGCTCGTCGCCGGGCTGCTGCGGCCGGAGGCGTGGGTGCTGAGCGGCTTCTACTGGCTGTGGTGCGGCCCGCTGGCGCCGGCGCGCGAGCGTGGCGCGCGGCTCGACCTGCTCGTGCTGGCCGTCGCGGCGCCGCTCGCCTGGGCCGGTGTCGATGCCTGGGACACCGGGGACCCGCTGTATTCGCTGCACGCGACGAGCGACCTCGCCGACGAGCTCAACCGCACACGCGGCGTCGGCGCGATCCCGGGCTCGTTCGTGTCGTTCCTGTCCTCGACGGTGCGTCCGCCCGTCGCCGCGCTGGCCGTCGCGGGGGCGTTCCTGGCCTGGCGGCTGCGCGAGGGGCGCGCGCTGCACGTGCCGATCGCGCTGTTCCTCTCGGGCGCGATCACGTTCTTCGCGACGGGCGTCGCGGGGCTCTCGGTGCTGCCGCGCTACCTGACCGTGCCGGCGGTCGCGCTCACGATCCCCGCCGGCTTCGCGCTGACCGGCTTCGCGCGCGTGCCCGAGGGGCCGCTGCGCGTGTGGTGGCGCCGCGGCCTGGCCGCGGCCGTGATCCTCGGCGCGATCTTCGTGGCGATCAAGGCGCCGGTCGTCGGCAGGCTGCGTGCGGAGCTGCGCTTCATCCGCGGCACCCACGACGCGCTGGTGGCGATCTTCCGCGTGCCGGCGGTCCAGCGCGCGCGGGCGTGCGGGCCGGTGACGTGGCCGAACTACCGGCTCGTGCCGGACACGCGCTGGCTGCTGCACGCGACCGGAAAGCAGGTCGGCGCGCGCAGCCACAAGCGCCACGCGCACGGCGTCGCGCTGTTCTTCGTCGACCGCAAGACGCTCCAGGAGTTCGGCTTCTCCGCCGGGACGAGCACGACGACCAACGCGCCCGACCCGGGCTTCGTGCGCATCGCGTACAACACGCGCTACGCGGCGTACGCGAGCTGCTAGCCGAGCACGCCGAGCGCCTCGAGCCGGTCCCACAGCGGCTCGTTCTGCGTGCGGGCGGTCTGGGCGAGCGCCCACTCGCGCAGCTCCATGTCGGGCGCGTTGCGGGCGCCCGCGGCGGCGCGCAGCGCGGCGGCGAAGGCGTCCGGCGTGTCGGCGATCTCGACCGCCCGCTGCCACGTGCGCACGCCCGCGAGGTCGGGGCAGACGGTGCGCCGCCCCAGCCGGGCGTACTTGAGGATCCGGTAGGGCAGCGCGGCGTCGTTGAAGTCGCTGTGCTCGAAGGGCACGATCCCGACGTCGGCAGCCTGGATCAAGCGCGCGGCCGCCTGGTCGTCCTGGCGGCCGAGCCAGACGAGGTTCGGCAGTTTCGTGCAGGCGGCGAAGTCCTCGTCGCCCTGCATCTCCTCGTCGTGGCGCTCGCCCACGAGCAGCAGCACGAGCTCGCCGCGCATGTCCTCGGCGACCGCCCGCAGCAGCGCCCAGTCCGTGCGGTGGCCGAGGTGGCCGAGCGAGACCGCGACCGTCACCGGCGCGGGCGGCGGCGCGGGGAACGAGTCCGCGGCGAGCCCCACGATCTTCGCCTGGCGGCCGGCGCGGTGCTCGAGCGCGGCGAGCTCGCCGGAGGCGACGAAGGTCAATGCGGCGCGGCCGGCGGTCCGCTCGTGCAGCTCGCGCAGGCGCTCCTTGAGCCCGGGGGAGGCGTCGTAGGCCTCCTCGTAGCGATCCCAGCGGCCGTACCAGAGCTCGCAGTCGGGCGCCACCGCGATCATGCCGGCCGCGAGGTAGTACTGGAGCGGGTGGAAGACCACGACCACGCGCGGCTGCATCCGGCGCTTGCGCAGCGCCTTGGCGAGGCGCCGCGCCTGGCGCGCGCCCACGCCGATGCTCAGCAGCTCCGGCATGCGGCCGAAGGCGCCGTAGGGCACGCGCGCCGGGTCGACCGCGATCACGCCGTCGGCCTTCAGCAGGTCCTCGGCCTGGTCGCGCAGGATGAACTGCTCCAGCGGGCGCGGCAGCAGCAGCACGCAGACGGGCCGCAGCGGCTCGTGGGCGACGGGGCCGAACACAGGTGGGCCGGAGCCTAGAGTCTCGCGCGTGTACGGCTACCTGAAGCGCCTGGCGACGACGGGCGCGGCCTATCAGGCGTCCAGTCTGCTGTCGGGCTTCTTCGGGGTCTTCACGCTGCCGCTGTACACGCACCACCTGGCGCCGTCCGCCTACGGCTACGCCGAGACGCTGCTCACGTTCATCATCCTCACGAGCATCGTCCTGCGCCTCGGGATCGGCGAGGCGTTCGTGCGCTTCTGGTTCGACGACGAGGACCGCGAGCGGCGCGACCGGCTCGCGCGCACGACGACGGGGTGGGTGCTCGCGACGACGAGCGCGGCCGCGATCGCCGGGGTGTTCTTCGCCGGGCCGCTGTCGGTCGCGCTGCTGCGTCACCGCGACGCGGTGCTGATGGGCTACGGCGTGCTCGGCCTGTGGGCGTTCACGAACCTCGAGATCGGCTACGCGCTGCTGCGGGTCGAGGAGCGCAAGCGCGCGTACCTGACGGTCTCGTGCGCGAACGTCGTGCTGACGGTGCTCCTGACGGTCCTGCTGGTCGTCGTCGGCGGCTACGGCGCGCGCGGGTACGTGCTCGGCAACTACGCGGCCTCCACGCTGGTGCTGCTCGGGCTGTGGGCCGACCTCGCGGGCCGGCGACGGCTGGGGCTGCCGCGACGCGATCGCGTGCTGCGCGGCATGGTCGCGTTCGGCTCGCCGACGGTGCCCGCGGACGCCGCGGTCTTCGCGCTCAACGTGATCGACCGAGCGTGGCTGCTGCGCGCGGACAGCCCCCGCGCGGCGGGCCTCTACAGCGTCTCGATCAAGCTCGCGACGGTGGTCGTCGTGGCGGTGCGCGGGTTCCAGGCGGCGTGGCCGCCGCTGGCGTACTCGGTCAGCGACGAGCGCGAGGCGCGGCGCCTGTATGCGTTCGTGACGACCTACTACTGCCTGGCGACAGGCCTGGTCGTGGCGGCGCTGACGCTGCTCGGCCGCTGGCTCGTGCGGCTGCTGGCGGCGGGCTCGTACTTCCCGGCGCACCGGGCGCTGCCGTGGGTGGCGCTCGGCTGGGCGCTCTACGGGCTGTTCCTCGTGTTCGTGACGATCGCCGGGCGCGCGAAGGTCACGACGCGCACGTTCCCCGCGGCCGTGGCCGGCCTTGCGATCAACGTCGGCGGCCTCGCGCTCCTGATCGGGCCGCTGGGGATCGTCGGCGCGGGCATCTCGCTGTGCGCGGCCTATCTGGTGATGCTCGTCGCCGTGCACCTGCTCACGCGGCGGCTGTTCGTCGTCCCGTTCGAGTGGGGGCGCCTCGCGCTGCTCGTGGCCGTCCTCGCGGGCGTGTCGGTCGGCGGTGAGCTGCTGCTGCCGACGCACGGCGTCGCGGGCTTCGTGACGCGGCTCGTCGCGCTCGGGCTGATCCCGGCGCTGCTGCTGGCGCTGCGCTTCTTCCGCCCGGAGGAGACGCGGCGTGTGACGACTCTGCTGCGGCGGCGTGCCGATTCGCCCGCGGCGGCCGGCTGAGCGGCGCCGCGGCCCGATCCTGGCGCGGACATCGACCCCGCACCAGGAGGAGCAGTACCGATGCACCGCTCGTTCGCGGCCGCCGCAGTGACGGCCGCCGCCCTCGCCGTTCCCGCGACGGCCCATGCCGCGGGCGCCTACGCGCCCGACACCGTCCTCGTCAAGCCGTCCTCGTCGCACCGCATGCGCGCGCTCGCGCACGACCCCGCCGTGGACGGCACGCTCGCCACGATCCCGGGCACCGGCGCGCGCGTGCTGCGCGTCAGCGGCGACCCGGCGGCCGTGGCACGGCGTCTGCGCCGCGCGCGCGGCGTGCGCTGGGCGGAGCCGAACTGGATCGTCCACGCGACCGCTGCACCCGGCGACCCGCTGCTCGGGCAGGCCTACGGCGTCGGCGCGATCGGCGCGCCCGCCGCTTGGGACGCGCTCGGCCTCGGCGCCTTCCCGCAGAGCGGCGGCGTGCCGGTCGGGATAGTCGACACCGGCATCGACGCCACGCACGAGGACCTCGCGGGCAAGGTGCTCGCGTGCGCGACGTCGACCGACGGCGCCGTCAGCGAGGGCTCCTGCGCCGACGACGCCGGGCACGGCACCCACGTCGCCGGGACGATCGGCGCGATCGCAGGCAACCGCGTGGGCGTGGCGGGCGTCGCGTTCTCCTCGCCGCTGATCGTCTGCCGCGCGCTCGGCGCGGACGGCTCGGGCACGATCGCCGACGTCGCAGCCTGCATCCGCTGGGCCCATGACGCCGGCGCGAAGGTCATCTCGATGAGCCTCGGCGGCCCGTCGTCGAAGACGCTGGCGGCCGCGGTCACCGCCGCGTGGAACGGCGGCGGTCGCGGCGGCTCGCTGATCGTCGCGGCCGCCGGCAACGACGGCGACGGCGAGGTCGAGTACCCGGCGGGCCTGCCGGACGTGGTGTCCGTGGCGGCGGTCGACGCGAGCGACGCCCACGCGCCGTTCTCGAACGCGAACGCGGACGTCGAGGTCGCCGCGCCCGGCGTCGACGTGCTGTCGACGAAGCTCGGCGGCGGCTACGTGCGCATGTCGGGCACGTCGATGGCGACGCCGCACGCCTCCGGCGCCGCGGCGCTGCTGTGGGACGCGTCGCCGGGCGCCTTCGCGCGCACGATCCGCAAGCGGCTCGACGCGGCGGTCGACGACCTCGGCGCGCCGGGTCGCGACCCGCTGTTCGGCTACGGGCGGATCGACCTCACGCGGGCCTTCGGCGGCTGAGCCGCTCGTTGTGCTGCTCGGCCGCCTCGCGCACCCCCTCGCCCCGTCGCGGCCACAGCGTGGCCGTGACGTGGCGGCGGTAGCGGCGCGGGTCGTGGCCCGGGAGCGCGAGCGCGGCGAGCGCGCGCAGCGCGTACGTCCACGCGGTCAGCAGGCGCACCGCGAGCGCGGCCGCGGCCGAGTGGTGCTTGCGCATGTAGCGGTCGCGGTTGCGCGAGAGCTCGACGATGCGCCGCTCCGGAACCGTGTCCGTCGAGAGCTGCTCGTGGTGGACCGCCACCGCCGCCGGGACGTGCAGGGTGTGCCAGCCCGCGTCCGCGAGGCGCTTGCAGAAGTCGACCTCGTCGGAGTAGACGTAGAAGGCGGGGTCGAACCAGCCGATCTCGCGCGCCGCCTCGACCCGCACGAGCATCGCGGCCGACTGCGCCCAGTCCACGCGCCGCGTGCCCTCGCCGCCGCTCTGCACGACGAGCCGGCGGTGCAGGAACAGCGCGGCGGCGAGCGCGCTGCGCGGCGACGGGAAGCGCCAGGCCGACGGCTGCTCGCGGCCGTCGGGGCGCAGCAGGCGCGCCGCCGCGGCGCCCGCGCGCGGATCGGCCTCGAGCGCGGCGTGCAGCGCGAGCGTCGCGCCCGGCCGCAGCTCGGAGTCCTCGTTGAGCAGCAGCGCATACCGCCCGCGGGCCCGCTGCAGCAGCGCGCTGTCGTTCTCGGCCTTGCCGCGACGGCGCTCGAGCGCGACGACCTCGGCGACCGCGGGGTGCGCGCGCGCGGTGTCGGCCGAGCCGTCGCCGGAGGCGTTGTCGAGCACGAGCGTCTCGGTCTCGAACGGCAGCGCCGCGCGCTCGGCGGCGATCGCGTCCAGGCCCTTGAGCAGCAGCTCGCGCCGGCCGGTGTTCACGACGCAGAAGGAGACCTCGACCGCCACGCCCCGCATATTGTCGATTCGATGCGCGTCCACGTCGTCGACCCGCCGGCCTACACCCCGCCCTACGACCGCGCGCTGTGCGCGGCGCTCGCGGCTGCGGGCGCGGAGGTCGAGCTGGTCACGAGCCGTTTTCCGTACGGCGACGTCCCGGCGGCGGCGGGGTACGAGGTGCGCGAGGCCTTCTACCGGCTCGGCACGGGCCTGGCCGCGGGCGGCCGCGCGCGGCGCGCGGCGCGGCTGGCGCAGCACGTGCCGGACATGCTCCGCTACCGGCGCGCGGCGGCGCGCGAGGCGGACGTCGCGCACTTCCAGTGGCTGACCGTCCAGCACCTCGACGGCCGGCTGCTGCCGCGTCGCGTGCCGGTCGTGCTCACGGCGCACGACGTGCTGCCGCGCGAGCCGCGACCCGGGCAGCGCGAGGCGCAGCGCGGGCTGTACGAGCGCGTCGACGCCGTCGTCGTGCACTCCGAGCACGGGCGCGGGCGCCTGATCGAGGAGGCAGGGGTCGATCCGGAGAAGGTCCGCGTGATCCCGCACGGCCCGCTCGACCATCTCGCGCGCGTTCCCGACCCGCAGCCACTTCCACCCGAGCTCGCCGCGGTCGACAAGCCGGTGGTCCTGCTCTTCGGGCTGATGCGCCCGTACAAGGGCCTCGACGTCGCCATCGACGCCTGGCAGGGCATCGCCGACGCCGAGCTGTGGATCGTCGGCCTCGCGCGCATGTGGATCGAGGGGCTGCGCGAGGTGGCGCCTCCGACCGTGCGCTTCCTCGAGGGCTACGTCCCCGACGCGCAGGTCGCCGCCTACTTCCGGCGCGCGGACCTCGCGATCCTGCCCTACCGCGAGATCGACCAGTCCGGCGTGCTCTACACCGCGCTCGCATTCGGCACGCCGCTCGTGCTCGGCGCGGTCGGCGGCTTTCCGGAGGTCGCGGCGACCGGGGCCGCCGAGCTCGTGCCGCCCGGCGACGCGCCCGCGCTGCGCGAGACGGTGCGGCGGCTGCTCGCCGACCCCGCGGCGCGCGGGCGGCTCGCGGCGGCCGGGCGCGCGGCGGCGGAGGGCCCGTACGCGTGGCCCGCGATCGCGCGCGCGCACCTCGACCTCTACGCCGCGTTGCGAGAATCGCCGCGATGGGCGTGCTAGGAAACCGCTTTCAAAATGCTCGGACGGCCGTGAGCAGCCCATCCGCGGCGCCGAAGCGCCCCTCAAAATGCTCGCCGATGCTCTGCATCGACTGCGCTTTCGAGCGGCGCTCGGCATCCACGGCTGAGCCACTCACGACCCGCCGCCAATTTTGAAAGAGGTTCTGAAAGCCGTCTTCTGGGCCTCGGCCGGGCTGATCGTCTACGCGCAGGCCGGCTACCCGGCGCTGCTGGCGGCGCTCGGCGCCCGCCGTGCGGCGGCGCCCGCTCCGCCGCCGGTCGCGGACGGCGGGGAGCCGCAGGTCTCGCTGATCGTCGCCGCCCACCGCGAGGAGGACGTGATCGCCGCGAAGGTCGCGAACGCGCTCGCGCTCGACTGGCCGCGCGAGCGCCTCGAGGTGATCGTCGCCTGCGACGGCTCGCCGGACGCGACGGCGCAGCGCGCGCGCGCGGCGGGCGCGGACGTCGTGCTCGAGCTGCCGCGCGCCGGCAAGGTGCGCACGCAGGACGCGGGCGTGGACGCCGCGCGCGGCGAGTACCTCGCGTTCTCGGACGCCAACGCGCAGTGGGAGCCCGGTGCGCTGCGCGCGCTGGTCGCGCCGCTGCTCGCGGATCCGCGTGTCGGCTACGTCTGCGGCCAGGTGCGCTTCACGGGCGACGGCACGAACCAGGAGGGCCTCTACTGGCGCTACGAGATGTGGGTCCGCGCGCTCGAGTCGCGCCTGGCCTCCGTGACGTCCGGCAACGGCGCGATCTACGCGCTGCGCCGCGAGGCCTACCTGCGCGTGGACCCGGTCATGGGGCACGACCTCTCGTTCCCGTTCAACGTCGTCAAGCGCGGCCTGCGCGCGGTCTACGAGCCGCGCGCGCGAGCGAGCGAGAAGATGGTGCCCTCGATCGAGGGCGAGTTCGCGCGCAAGCGGCGCATGATGAGCCACGCCTGGCCGATCGTCCTGCGCGGCGGCCTGCTCTCGCCGCGCGGCTACCCGCCGCTCTACGCGCTGATGATCGCCTCCCATCGCGTGCTGCGCTACGCGGCGCCGTTCCTGCACGTCGGGGCGCTTCTGTCCAGCGCGCTGCTGATCGGCACGAGCTGGGTCTACGCGCTGGCGTTCGGCGCCCAGCTCGCCGTCCTGGCGGCCGCCTGGCTGGCCCCGCGCCACCCGCGCCGCGTGCTGCTCGTCGCGCGCTACTACGTCCTGACGACCGCGTCGGT
>DASTWP010000275.1:0-9979 GCA_035765835.1 Solirubrobacteraceae bacterium | reverse complement strand
GTCGCCGGGCGCTGCGCGGCGTAGGCCTGCTCGATCGCCTGCGCGGAGCGCTGCACGAGCAGGTTCACGAAGTACTCGTTCGTCCCGGACGTGACCTGGGAGACGCCGCCGAGGCCGAGCGAGTCGGGCGCCGACTCGTCGTGCGTGGCGGAGATGTAGATGCCGTTCAGCTTGTAGCCGTCGGCCGCGACCTGCGCGCGGATGCGGTCCGCGTAGACGTTGAAGAGACCCTCCTGGTCGACGACTTCGACCGCGATCGTGCTGTGCCCGTTCGAGACGACGAGCGCGCGGGCGCCCACGTCGTCGGCGACGTGGTCGTAGAAGCGCGGCGCGTTGGAGCCCCCGCCGAGCAGGTTGCCGTCCCAGCGACCGTCCTGGTTGCAGTCCAGGAACGGATCGCCGAGGTCGTAGTGGCCGCTCTTCTGGAGGTCGACGTAGGGCTCCGCGAGGCCGAAGGGGCGCGCGCCGGTGAAGAGCGCGTCTGCGGCGGTGGCGCAGTCCGCGGGGTCCGGCGACAGTGCGCCGGCCGCCGGCGGCGTGAAGCTCACGCTCGCGGCGCCGGCCCGGAAGGCGGCGTGCGCGGGCGTGGCCGCGAGGCCGAGGGTCGCCGCCGCCACGACGATGCTCCGTCCCCACATGGCGCGCATCCTGCCCGATCGCCCGGGCCGATGCGCCGGTTTCCAGTGCGGCTATCGCTGCTGCGGCTCGTGCTCGTGTGCGGGCACGGGCACCGGCGGGTGCTCGGGCCGCCGCGGCGGCAGCTGCCGCTCGTCGGCGAGCCGCCCGGGCTCGCGCAGCCGCACGTCGCTCTGCGCCGCGTCCGGCAGCGGCAGCCCGCCGCCCGGCCCGCGTGGCAACCCGGGCCGCGGCTCCTCCGGCGGGTCGTCGCCGTCGTCGAAGCGCAGCCAGCCGCGCCAGTCGGGCCGGTCCTCCTTGTCGAGGACGAGCGCCCAGACCAGCGCCGTGATGCCGAGGACGTGCACGACGAGCGTCAGGCCGAGAGCGAGGACCTCCTTGCTCACGGCCACGATGCTACCCCTCCCCCGGCACCCGAAGACCACTTTCCTTCGCCTGTCGAAGGGAAGTGGTCACGCGTCAGCCCGCGAGGCGCTCGCGGACCGCCACGAGCGCGAGGACGGCCTCGGCGGCGTGACGGCCGGAGTCGCGCTTGCCGGCACCGGCGCGCGCGAGCGCCTGCTCCATCGTGTCGACGGTCAGGATCCCGAAGCCGCAGGGAACGCCGGTGTCGAGCTGGACCTGCTGGATCCCGCGGGCGGCCTCGGCGCAGACGTAGTCGTAGTGGTCGGTCTCCCCGCGGATGACCGCGCCGAGGCAGACGACCCCGTCGTAGCGGCCGGAGAGCGCGGCGTAGTTCGCGGCCGCCGGCACCTCGAAGGCGCCCGGGACGTCGAAGACGTCGATCTCCGAGGCACCGGACTCCTCGAGCGCTGCGCGCGCGCCCGCGACGAGCCGCTCGGCCAGCTCCTCGTAGAAGCGGCCGACGACCAGCGCGAACGCGCTCACCCGCCGCCGTCCCCGCGGCCGCGCCGCTCGCGCTCCTCGTGGATCATCTCCGCGTCCAGGTTCAGGCCCTGGTGGTGCAGCGTGTGGCCCATGCGCTCGGCCTTCGCGCGCAGGTAGGCCTCGTTGTGCGGGTTCGGCAGGTGCTGGATCGGGATCTGGTCGCTCACCCGCAGGCCGTAGCCCTCGAGGCCGCGGATCTTCTTCGGGTTGTTCGTGAGGATCCGGATCGAGGACAGCCCGAGGTCGACGAGGATCTGCGCGCCGATGCCGTAGTCGCGCAGGTCGGCGGGCAGCCCGAGCCTGAGGTTGGCGTCGACCGTGTCGAGCCCCTCCTCCTGGAGCTTGTACGCGCGCAGCTTGTTGAGCAGCCCGATCCCGCGGCCCTCCTGCGCGAGGTACAGCAGCACGCCGCGGCCCTCGGTCTCGATCATCGCGAGCGCCGACTCGAGCTGCTCGCCGCAGTCGCAGCGCAGCGAGTGGAAGACGTCGCCGGTCAGGCACTCGGAGTGCACGCGCACGAGCACGTCCTCCACGCCGTCGACCTCGCCCTTCACGAGGGCGACGTGGTGCTTGTCGTCGACCAGCGAGCGGTAGCCGACCGCCATGAAGTCGCCGAACGCCGTCGGCAGGGTCGTCGAGACGACGCGCTCGACGAGCTTGTCGTGCCGGCGCCGGTAGGCGATCAGGTCGGCGATCGTGATCATCTTCAGGCGGTGCTTGGCGCAGTAGGCGGCCAGGTCCGGCACGCGCGCCATCTCGCCGTCCTCGCGCATGACCTCGCAGATCACGCCGGCCGGCGCGCAGCCCGCCAGCCGCGCGAGATCCACGGAGGCCTCGGTGTGGCCGGTGCGCTCGAGCACGCCGCCCGCACGCGCCTTGAGCGGGTTGACGTGCCCGCCGATCACGATGTCCTCCGGCCCCTTCGACGGGTCGACCGCCACGTGGATCGTGTGCGCGCGGTCCGCCGCGCTGATGCCGGTCGTCACGCCCTCGCGCGCCTCGATCGTCACCGTGAACGGCGTCTGGTGCGCGGTCTCGTTCTTGAGCGTCATCAGCTCCAGGCCGAGCTCGTCGCAGCGCTCGGGCGAGAGCGCGAGGCAGATCCAGCCGCGCGCGTGCGTGGCCATGAAGTTGATGTCGTCGGCGCTGACGAGCTCGGCGGCCATCACGAGGTCGCCCTCGTTCTCGCGGTCCTCGTCGTCGACCACCACGACCATGCGGCCGGAGGCGATGTCCTCGAGCGCCTCCTCGACGGTCGCGAACGGCGTCGTCCTCGGCTCTGCGCTCATCGCGCCGCCACCAGCCTCTCCACGTACTTGGCCAGCACGTCCACCTCCAGGTTCACGGGCGTGCCCTCGCCGGCGGTGCCCAGGTTCGTGCGCTCGAGCGTCTCGGGGATCAGCGAGACCTCGAACGCATCCTCCTCCAGCGCCGACACGGTCAGCGAGACGCCGTCGACGGCGATCGAGCCCTTCGCCACGACGTAGCGCAGGACCTCCGGCGGCGCCTCGATGCGCAGCACGCGCGCGAAGCCGTCCTCGCGCACGCCGGCGATCGCGCCGACGCCGTCGACGTGGCCCTGCACGACGTGGCCGCCGAGGCGGTCGCCCGCGCGCAGCGGCAGCTCGAGGTTCACGCGCGAGCCCGCTTCGGCGTCCCCGAGCGAGGAGCGCCGCAGCGTCTCGCGCATCACGTCGGCGCCGAAGCGATCGCCGCACAGGCCCACCGCGGTCAGGCAGACGCCGTTGACCGCGATCGAGTCCCCCTCGCGCAGCTCGCGCGCCAGCGGCGACTCGATCGCCATCCGCACGCCGTCGCTGGTCGAGTGCACCTCGGCGACCGTCCCCAGATCGGCTACGAGCCCGGTGAACACGAGCGGCTCACCACTCCCGCAGGCGTGCGGAGATCAGCAGGTCCTCGCCGACGGTCTCGCAGCCCATCGTCAGGGCGCGCGCGGCGTCCGCGATGCGCTCGACGCCCATGCCCTCCAGCGGATCGCGGGCCATGCGCCCGCCGAGCAGCAGCGGCGCGATGAACAGGCGCAGCTCGTCGATCTCGCCGGCGTCCAGGAACGCGCCCGCGAGATGCGGCCCGCCCTCGAGCAGCACGCTCGTCACCGGCTCGTCCAGCCCGCCGAGCTGGTCGAGCGCCGAGCGCACGCGCGCGGGCTCGTGCTCGCCGGTCGCGACGATCACCTCGGCGCCGGCGGTCTCCAGCGCATCGGTGTGCGAGCGCGGAGCGGCGCGCGAGACGACGACGATCAGCGGCACCTCCGGCGCGTCGATGAGCAGCTTCGAGTCGAGCGCCAGGCGCCCGGTCGAGTCGAAGACCACGCGCCGCGGCTGCTGGTAGACGCCCTCGACGCGCGCGGTCAGCTGCGGGTCGTCGGCCTCGGCCGTGCCGATGCCGACCGCCACCGCGTCGCACTCCGCGCGCCAGCGATGGGCGAGCATGCGGCTGCCCTCGGCCGAGATCCACTTCGAGTCGCCGGTCTGCGTCGCGACCTTGCCGTCGAGCGACATCGCCGACTTGAAGAGCACCCATGGCCGGCCGGTGCGCGCGTGCTTGCGGAAGGCCTGGTTCGCGAGCCGCGCGCGAGCGGCGAGCTCGCCGCTGGCGACGTCGACCTCGACGCCCTCGTCGCGCAGGATCCCGAGGCCGCGGCCGGAGGCCTTCTCGGTCGGGTCGTCGCTCGCGACGACCACGCGGGCGATGCCTGCGGCGAGGATCGCCTCGGTGCAGGGCGGCTGCTTGCCGGCGTGGCAGCACGGCTCGAGCGAGACGTAGAGCGTGGCGCCGTGCAGGTCCGCGCCGCCACAGGCGGCGAGGGCGTTCACCTCGGCGTGCGGCCCGCCGTAGACGTCGTGCCAGCCCTCGCCGAGCACCTCGCCGTCGTGCACGACGACGGCGCCCACGACGGGGTTCGGGCTGACCCGCCCGAGGCCGTTCTGGGCCAGCTCGATGGCCCGCGCGAGGTGGGCGTGGTCGGTCTCGGTGCGCAGCACGTTCAGACGATCAGGATAGTGCCGGGGCGCCGCGGCGCCGCCTAGTGGGGCGTGCAGCCGCGCAGCCTGTAGATCGTCATCAGCGGCCCCGGGCGGCTGTAGGCGAGCGGGTAGAAGTCGAAGGACCAGTCGAAGTTGAACCGCGGCGGGCGCGCGCCGGCGCGGTAGGGCGAGGCCTCGTAGGCGATCGTCGACTGCCGTTCGAGCTCGCGGTAATAGGCGATCGCGCGCGGGACCGCATGCGGCTCCGCCTCGGCGCGGCCGCGCTGCGTCGAGCCGCTGACGACCCAGCAGTAGCCCAGCCGCCGGTACTGCGCCACGAGCCCCGGGAACAGGCCGCGCTCGTAGTCCTCGATGTTCACGATCGAGCCGCCGCCGAACGCGAAGCGCCCGTCCGGACCCACGTTCGTGCGGCTCGTGGGCCACTTCACCCAGCGGTAGCCGTTGGAGGTCAGCGGCGAGGGATGCCCGATGTCGGAGGCCCAGTAGTCGGGGACGACCGGCTCGACCACGATCTTCGCCGTCACCGGCAGGTTCGCCACGAGCCAGGCGCGCGCGAGGTTGCGGGTGTCCGGCCGCGAGAGCAGCAGCCCCTGGTGGATCGAGTAGATCAGCCCCTGCCCGCACATCGCGACCGCCGCGAGCGCGAGCAGCGCCGGGCGCAGCGCCGGGACGCGCCCCGCCGCGCGGTCGGCGAGCCACAGCGCGCAGTAGGCGGCGAGCAGGCACAGGACCGGGAAGACCGGCAGCAGCCAGCGCCCGAAGTAGCGCGACTGCGTGCCCATGAAGGCGATGAACAGCACGGGCGCCGGGATCAGCACCGCGGCGATCCGCCGGTCGCGCAGGAGCGAGACCACGGCGCCGCCGGCGGCCGCGATCGCCGGCACCCAGCCGAGGCCCCACGTCGCGGTCCAGAGGTAGTAGAGATGGCCGGAGGACTCGGTCAGGCCGAGCTTGCCGAAGCTGTCGTCCGCGACGCTCGTCTGGTGGCGCAGGCCGTCGCGGAAGGCCTGGAAGTCGAGCAACGCATACGGGTTCAGCGCAAGGAAGCCGGCCAGCGCGAGCGCGCCGGCCAGCAGCAGGCCGCGCAGCGCCGGCACCGGGCCGCCGCCGCGGCGCGAGCCGCCGTGGATCGCCGCCGCCGCGAGCAGCGGCGCGATCACCACCCCGCCGGTGTACTTGACGGCGCACGCGATGCCGAGCCCGAGGCCGGCGACGAGGTAGTCGCGGGTGCGCCCGAAGCGCAGGATCCCCGCCGTCCCCCACAGCGACAGCGCGATCGGCGCGAGCGTGGGCACGTCGTTGAGGGCCTCGTGCGAGTAGAAGACCGGCAGGAAGGCGACGGCGAGGATCGCGGCCGCGAGCAGTCCGGTGCGGCGGTCGAACAGGCGCGCGCCGGCGAGGTAGAGCAGCCAGACCGCGAGCGTGCCGATCAGCGCCGAGCAGACGCGCGCGACGACGAAGATCTCGCTCGGGTGCGTGGCGTAGGCGTGATAGACGGCCTCGCGGCCCCCGAACCACAGCGCGAACGCGGCGTGCAGCAGGTACGTGTAGCCCGGCGGGTTGACGAAGTAGTGCGGGTTCCAGCCGTGCCCGAAGAGGCCGATCGCCGTCGGGACGAAGTGCGCGTTCTCGTCGGCGTTGTAGGAGTACGGCAGCCCGTGCTCGACGCCCCAGAGCCGCAGCGCGAGCGCCCCCGCGCAGAGCGCGAGGACGGCACCGCCCCAGCTGACGCGAACGCGCCTAGCAGCGGACATACGCGCCGTAGAACGTCGACGTCCCTGCGCGGTGGAAGCCCGCGGGCGGCAGGTTGTCGGCGGTGTCGGCAGGCGTCTCGATGCCCTGGGTCAGGCCGTTGCGCAGCAGCGACGTGCGGTTCGTGGCGAGCAGCGCGACGCCGCGCGTCACCTTGCCCGCCGTCGCCGGGTCGCTGCGCGCGAGCACGTCGTCCTGGCGCGCGCCGAGGATCCAGCGCGTGTCCGGGATCAGCTTGTGGTTCGGGGTGAAGATCGGGCCGCAGCGGCGCCCGGCGCGCACCGCCGGCTGGCTCAGCAGCCGGATCAGCGAGGCGTGCGACTCGCCGCGGAACTTCAGCTCGCTGGTGAACGAGCCGAGATTCACGCGGCTGACGGTGAAGATCACCCCGTAGGCGACCACGAGCACGGCGCCGAGCGCCCACAGCCTGCGGACGAGCGTCCCCTCGCGCAGCATCGTCCAGCCGCCGAGCGTGACCGCGGCGAAGACCATCACCATCAGCGACGGCACGAGCAGGTAGCGGTCGATCACCGACAGGCCCGCCAGGCCGACGAGCACGAACGTGCCGAGCCCGACGACGAGCAGCGTCAGCGGCATCCCGAGCCGGCGCGGCGCGAGCCACAGCACGAGCGCCAGGCCGAGGATGCCCGCGAGCAGCACGGGCGCCTTGTCGAGCGAGAGCAGGAACGTCTCGGTCGCGTGCGGGATGCCGGAGAGCCCCTTCGCGCGGCCGAGCTCCTCGGCCAGGCCGCTCGTGTGCCGCAGCGAGAACAGCGGCCGGCCCGTCACGACGATGTCGACGGCGACCCAGATGGCCGGCGCCGTCGCGGCCAGCGCGGCCGCGCGGATCCGCCCGGGCCAGTCGGCGGCCGGCGCGATCCAGAGGAAGTACAGCCCGGCCATCAGCCACGCCTCCGGGCGCAGCAGGCCGGCGCAGGTGAGCAGCGCCAGCACGGGCATCCCGCGCCGCGGGCGCTCCGCCTCGAGGGCCGCCGCCCAGATCACGAACGCGAGGTACGGGATGTCGATGTAGGCGCGCGCGGCCAGGAACGGGAAGTCGAAGCGCGTGCAGACGAGCGCCGCCGCGATCAGGCCCACCAGCGGGGTGAACGTCGCCCGCCCGAGCCGGTACATGCCGGCCGCGAGGAACACGAACGAGGCGAGCGTCGCGCCGACCATCACGCGATCGCCGCCGCGGCCGAGCAGCGACAGCAGCGCGCCGAAGCCGATCGCCAGCGGGTGCTCGGTCGGAGCCCGGTAGGCCTCGAAGGACGGCTTGATCCCGTGCAGGACCTCGCGGCCCCAGATCAGCGAGTAATACGAGTCGTAGTTGGGATAGGTCGGGTAGACCAGGAAGCCGGCGACCGTGCAAGCGACCAGCACACCCAGCGCCAACCAGGGCCACGGGATGTCGCGGACGGACGCGAGCGTGGCTCGCGGGCGCCCGCTGGTCGAGGTGAGCGTCGCGCTTTCCATGTTGGGATACTGGAGGCCGAGCGAGTGTAGGGAC
This sequence comes from Solirubrobacteraceae bacterium, assembly GCA_035765835.1. Taxonomy (GTDB): domain Bacteria; phylum Actinomycetota; class Thermoleophilia; order Solirubrobacterales; family Solirubrobacteraceae; genus JAOPZW01. Next base: position 2,185 of record DASTWP010000275.1, on the reverse strand, counting down.
CGCACTCGCGCCTGGGCTCCGCCGCCATGAAGCTGATCATCCAGATCCCGTGCCTCGACGAGGAGGCCACGCTTCCCGCAACGCTCGCAGAGCTGCCGCGGGCGGTCGACGGCTTCGACGAGGTCGAATGGCTCGTGATCGACGACGGCTCGACCGATCGCACGATCGACGTCGCGCGCGCCAGCGGCGTCGACCACATCGTCCGCCTGACGAACAACAAGGGCCTGGCGGCGGGCTTCCAGGCCGGCCTCGACGCGTCGCTGAAGCTCGGCGCCGACGTGATCGTCAACACCGACGCCGACAACCAGTACTCCGCCGCCTCGATCCCGCTGCTGGTCGGCCCGATCCTCGACGGCAAGGCCGACATGGTGGTCGGCGACCGGCGCACGGACGACATCGAGCACTTCTCGCCGCTGAAGAAGCGCCTCCAGCGCCTCGGCTCCTGGGTCGTGCGCCAGGCGTCCGGCACCGACGTCCCGGACACGACCTCCGGCTTCCGCGCCTACAACCGCGAGGCCGCGATCCAGATGGCGGTCGTCTCGAAGTACACGTACACGCTCGAGACGATCATCCAGGCGGGCAAGCTGCTCGTCGCCACCGACCATGTCCCGGTCGAGACGAACCCGCAGACGCGCGAGTCGCGGCTGTTCCCGTCGATGTGGTCCTACGTCCGGCGCAACGCCGTCGCGATCCTGCGCGTCTACGCGCAGTACGAGCCGCTGCGGGTGTTCTGGACGCTGGCCGCGCTGCTGCTGCTCGCCGCGGTCGGCGTCTGGGCGCGCTTCGCGGTCGCCTGGTTCGACGGCCACGGCGCCGGCCACGTGCAGTCGCTGATCCTCGGGGCGGTGCTCTTCAACGCCGCCGTCGTGCTCGGCGCGCTGGGCGTCATCGGCGACCTGCTGTACGGCCAGCGCATCATGTCCCAGCGCATCTTCGAGCGCGTGCGCCGCATCGAGCTCGAGCTGAAGATCGCGCCCTCGCACTACGAGCCCGGCGCGAGGCCGACGGGGCAGGAGCCGACGACCGGCGCGCGCGCCGGCCAGGTCACCGAGGAGCGCGAGGCGGTGCGCCTGTGACCCCGCCGGCCGTCACGGTCGACGCCGAGGGCACGGTCACCGGCAACACCTACGACAAGTACGGCTCGCAGAACCCGGTCGTCAAGCGGCTGATGGCGAGCTTCCACCGCACGCTCGACGCGCTCTTCGCCCAGGCCGACCCGCGGTCGCTGCTGGACGTCGGCTGCGGTGAGGGCGTGCTGACGCACGAGTGGGCCCAGCGGTTGCCGGGCCGGCGCGTCGTCGGCCTCGACCTCGACGACCCGCAGCTGCACGCCGAATGGGCGGGGCGCCGCGCGCCGAACCTCGAGTACCTCGTGATGAAGGCCGAGAACCTGCCGTTCGCCGACGGCGAGTTCGACGTGGCGAGCGCGATCGAGGTGCTCGAGCACGTGCCGGACCCCGAGCACACCGTCGCGGAGATGGCGCGCGTCGCGCAGCGGTGGCTGCTCGTCTCGGTGCCGCGCGAGCCGCTCTGGCGCGGCCTGAACATGGCCCGCGGCGCGTACTGGAAGGACCTCGGCAACACGCCCGGGCACGTCAACCACTGGTCCAAGCGCTCGTTCACCGCGTTGCTCGAGCGCCACGGCGAGGTCGTCGAGGCGCGCTCGCCGTTCCCGTGGACGATGCTGCTCGTGCGCCTTGGCGACGACCACTGACCCGGCGGCGGGCGAGGCGCGGGCGGCAGCGACCGTCCGCCCCGACGGCTACGCGCGCGGCGCGCGCATCCTCTCGATCGGGATCGCCTCCACCGGGCTGTTCACGTTCGCGTACTTCGCGGTCGCGAGACACGTGCTCGACGCGAAGCAGTACGGGGCGATCTCGCTGCTGTGGTCCGGGCTGTTCATCGTCATCTCGATCATCTACAGGCCGGTCGAGCAGCTGCTCTCGCGCACGATCGCCCAGCGCCGCGCGCTCGGTCACGAGGGCGGCCACCCGCTGCGCGCGCCGATCGCGATCCAGCTCACGTTCGCGGGCCTGTTCCTCGTCGTCGCGCTGACGCTGCACAGCGAGATCGAGCACGTCTTCGACGGCTCGGCGACGCTCTACTGGGTGCTCGTCGGCGCGGTGCTCGCCTACGCCGGCAGCTACTTCGCGCGCGGCTACCTCGCCGGGCACCAGTGGTTCGG
>DASTWP010000274.1:0-2701 GCA_035765835.1 Solirubrobacteraceae bacterium | reverse complement strand
GTAGCCGGCGAGCGCGACCTGCGGCAGGTGCGCGCGCTCGCGCTCGGCGCGCATGACGGCGCGCGAGCCCTTGACGTCGGCGAGCTTGCGCTTGAGCGCCGCGATGCGGTCGCGGGCGAGGCGGCGGTCGGTCTCGATCTGGGACTCGCCGGGGCCGCGCGTGGCGAAGCCGCCGCTCGAGACGCCGCCGAGGCGCTCGAGGTGCGTCCACAGGCCCCGCATGCGCGCGAGGTTGTACTCGAGCTGCGCGAGCTCGACCTGGAGCTTGCCCTCCGCGGTGTGCGCGTGGGCGGCGAAGATGTCGAGGATCGTCGCGGTGCGGTCGACGACCGGCAGCTCGAGCTCCTTCTCGAGGTTGCGCTCCTGGCGCGGCGAGAGCTCGTCGTCGCAGGCGATCAGGTTCGCGTCGGCGCGCCTGGCGAGCTCCTTGACCTCCTCGAGCTTGCCGGGCCCGAGGTAGCTGTTGGGATGCGGCTGCTCGCGGTGCTGGACGGCCTGGCCGACGACGTCGACGCCGGCGGTGTGCAGCAGCTCGCGCAGCTCGGAGAGGTCGTCGCCCGCGGGCAGCGCGGCGACGACGAAGGCGCGCTGCTTCGCACGCTGTTGCGGGGCGGTGCCGTTGCGCGTCGGGGTCGCACGGCCGTTGCGGGAGCGCTGCATCCGCCACGAAGTCTAGGCGCGCGTGCGGGCGCGGTTCGATAGCGAGGTATTGCCTAGGTAAGCTTTGGGCGATGCGGCGGCGCCTCCTCATCGGGGCCTGTGCGGCGGCACTCGCGCTGCCGGGCTGTGGCGGCTCGTCGTCCGGCGGCCGGCCGTCGCTCGACGTGGCCGCCGCCGCGTCGCTGCAGCGAGCGTTCGCGCAGATCGCCTCGGGCTTCCGCCCCGCGCGCGTTCGGCTCTCGTTCGCCGGCTCCGACCAGCTCGCCGCGCAGATCGAGGCAGGCGCGCGGCCGGACGTCTACGCGGCGGCGAACGAGGCGCTCCCGCGCGCGCTGTTCGCAAAGGGCCTCGTCGAGCGCCCCGTGGTCTTCGCGCGCAACCGGCTCGTCCTGGCGGTGCCGGCGCGCGGCGCGCGCGTGCACTCGCTCGCGGGCCTCGGTCGCCCGGGCGTGACGCTCGCGATCGGCTCGCCCTCGGTCCCGGTCGGCGCCTACACGCGCGCGGTGCTCGCGCGCCTGCCGGCCGCGCAGCGGCGTGCGATCCTCGCCCGAGTCCGCACCGAGGAGCCGGACGTCTCGGGCATCGTCGGCAAGCTCGCCGCAGGCGCGGTCGACGCAGGGTTCGTCTACGCGAGCGACGTGCGCGCCGCGGACCTGCGCCTGCGCGCGATCGCGCTGCCCGCGCGCCTGGAGCCGGTGGTCCGCTACGACGTCGCGGTCGTGCGCGGCACGCCGCACCCCGGCGCCGCGCGCGCGTTCGTGGCGGCGCTGCGCTCGCCGGCGGGCAGGCGCGTGCTGGTGGGCGACGGCTTCCTCGCGCCGTGAGCCTGCGGCGCGGGTTCCCGGTGCTCGCCGGCGGCGCGCTCGCGCTCGCGCTGTGCTTCCTGACGCTCCCGCTCGTGGCGATCTTCGTCGACGCCCCGCCGCACGAGCTGGCGAGCGCGCTGACAGACCCGGTCGCGACCGACGCGCTGCGCCTGAGCATCGAGACCACCGCGATCGCGCTCGCCGTGATCGTCGTGGCCGGGACGCCGGCCGCGTGGCTGCTGGCCACGCGCCGCTTCCCGCTGCGCGACGTGCTCGTCACGCTCGTCGAGCTGCCGCTGGTCGTCCCGCCGGCGGTGGCGGGCATCGGGCTGCTGGCGGCGCTCGGGCCGCACGGGCTGCTGGGCGGCGCCCTGGGCTCGCTGCACGTCCAGCTCGTGCTCCAGACCGCGGGCGTGGTGGTCGCGCTCGTGTTCGTCGCGAGCCCGTTCTACGTGCGCCAGGCACAGGCCGGCTTCGCAGCGGTCGACCCGGCGCTGCTCGAGGCCTCGCGCACCCTCGGCGCCTCGGAGGCGCGCACGTTCGCCCGCGTCGCGGTGCCGGCGGCGGCGGGCGCGCTCGGCGCGGGCGCGGCGCTCGCATGGGGCCGCGCCCTCGGCGAGTTCGGCGCGACGCTGATGTTCGCGGGCTCCTTCCGCGGCGTCACGCAGACCGCGCCGCTGGCGATCTACGACCGCTTCGCCGTCGATCTGCCGGCGGCGCTGGCGCTCTCGGCGGTGCTCGTGGCGGTGAGCGCGGCGATCCTGCTCTCGACGAAGCTCGCGCTGCGCAGGGCCGATGCTCTCACTTGAGCTCGACCACCCGCTGCGCGCCCTGCGGCTGCGTGTCGCGATCGGCGTGGAGCCCGGGCGCCCGCTCGCGCTGGCGGGCCCGTCGGGCGCGGGCAAGACGAGCGTGCTGCGTGCGGTCGCGGGCCTGCTGCGGCCCGCCGCGGGGCGCGTGGCCTGCGGCGCGGACGTGTGGGTCGACACCGCGCGCGGGCGCTTCGTGGCGCCGGAGGACCGCGGGTGCGCGCTCGTCTTCCAGGACTACGCGCTGTTCGGGCACATGAGCGCATGGCGCAACGTCGCCTACGGGATGCGCGGCGTGCCGCGCGGGGAGCGCCGTGGGCGCGCCGTCGCCCTGCTCGAGCGCTTCGGGATCGGCCCGCTCGCCGACGCGCGGCCGGGCGCGCTGTCGGGCGGCGAGCGCCAGCGCGTGGCGCTCGCGCGCGCGCT
>DASTWP010000273.1:0-4783 GCA_035765835.1 Solirubrobacteraceae bacterium | reverse complement strand
CGATCTCCGCTGACAGCGCCGGCACGTCCGGCGCGGCGAGCAGCAGCGGCCCGTCGTGGCCGTGGACGGCCGCCTCGGCGGCGGCGAACGACGTCGCCTCGAACGCCCGCCCGGGCGCGACCGCCGCTGCCCACCGCCGGGCGCGCGCCGCCATCTCGACCTCGAGCCGCTCGGCGACCGCCTCGCCGAGCAGGGCGCCGAGCGCCGGATCGGGCGCGGCAGCCAGCTCGCCCACGACGACCGCGGCGACGCCGTCAGTCCCAGGAGAGATGGGACCCCACCGCGCCGAGCTCCCCGATCGCCGCGACGCGCGGCAGCGCCGCCGCGAGCGTCGACGCGAAGACCCCCGCGCTCGCGCCGATCAGCCGCACGAGCTCGGCGACCGGCGTCGGCTCGGCGGGCACTCCGTTCGCGTAGTCGGTCGCGTAGCCGAGCAGCGCGTAGGGGATGCCCGCCTCGCCGCACAGCACCGTCTCCGGGCCCGCCGTCTGGCTCACCGCCGTCACGCCGCCGGCCTGCAGGGAGCGGATCTCGGCGCGCGTGTTGAAGCGCGGCCCGTCGACGTGGCCGTAGCAGCCGCCGTCGCGCACCGGATGCCCCGCCTCGCGCGCGGCCTCGAGCAGGACGGCGCGCAGCGGCTCGCTGAACGGCAGGTCGAAGACCCAGTGCCCGCGCCCGGGCGCGCCGGGCTCGACGTGCAGGGTGCAGAGCGAGCCGTCGGCGAGCCGGTTGGCGAGGAAGTGCAGGTCGTCGAAGACGAGCAGCGTCCCGAGCTCGAGCCGGGGGTCGAGCGAGCCGCAGACCGTCACCGCGAGCACCGCCTCCGCGCGCGCCTCGCGCAGCGCCCACACGTTGGCCTGATGCGTCACGCCGCTGGACAGCCGCCGGTGCCCCTCGCCGTGGCGCGAGATGTGCAGCACCTCGAGCCCCCCGAGCGACCCGCGGCTCAGCTCGGCGACGCCGAACGGCGTGTCGACCGTCTCGACGCCGCCGCCGTCGAGGCCCGCGAGCGCGTAGCTGCCGGAGCCGGTGATCACCCCGATGCGCACGGGGCGGGAGCCTAACCGCGCCGCGGCACGCGCCCGCCCTCGGCGCCCGCCTCGCTCGCGGGGCCGGCGCGCCGCGCGATGCCGAGCACGCGCATCGCCTTCAGCCCGAGGCTCAGCTTCTCGCGCCCGTCGCTCGAGCCGACGTCCAGGCCGGACAGGTCGCGCACGCGCTCGAGGCGGTAGCGGATCGTGTGCCGGTGCGTGAACAGCCGCTGCGCGGTGGCGGCGACGTTGCCGTCGTTCTCGAGGAACGCCTCGACCGTGGTGACGAGCCCGGTCTCGTACTGCTGGTCGTAGGCGACGAGCGGCTCGACGGTCTCCGCGTAGAAGCGCTGGAGCTCCTGCGGGTCCTCGCTCATCGCCGAGAGCAGCAGCCGGTAGGCGCCGGTCTCCTCGAACGCGAGCACGGGCCGCGCCGGGTCGCCCTCCGCGACGTTCGCGGCGAGCAGCGCCTCGCTCGCGGCGCGCTGCAGGTCGGCCGCGTCGCCGGCCACCCGGCTGCGGCCGAGCGTGAACGAGTGGCCCGGCAGGCCGGCCTCGAGCTCGCGCAGGATCGCCTCCGCCGCGCGCACCGCCTGCGCCTCCTCGCCACCGGGCACGACCACCGTCACCTCGGCGCCGGGCTGGTCCGGCCGGTCGGCGAGCGCCGCGACGACGCCGGGCGCCGCGGCGCGCGCACCGCGCTCGGCCACCGCGAGCACCCGCGCGCGCCAGCCGTCCTCGACCGGCACGTGCGCGTGCGCGCGCACGACCACCACGCTCGCGCCGGCGCCGAGATCCGCGCCGAGCTCGGCGGCGCGGGCGACGATCGGCGCGCGCTCGCGCAACTCGCCGCGCAGCAGCGCGCCGAGGAACACGGCGGCCGCCTCCGCGCTCGCGCGCTCCGGCGCTCGCACGCGCTCGACCTCCGCCGCCACGAGCGCGCTGACGATCCGCAGCAGCGCGGCGTTCGTCTCGCCGCGCGCGCGCAGCCGCAGGGTCCCGACCGTCTCGTCGGCCAGGCGCAGCTCGAGCGCCTGGACGCCGTCGCCTCCGGCCGCGATCGAGCGCTCGTCGGCGGGCGAGCGCGCCGCGACCGCGAGCACCTGGCCGGTGCGATCGCTGAGGACCACGCTGGCGTCGAGCGCCGCCGCCGCCGCGCGGATCACCTCGGGAAGCCCCGCGCCGGACTCGACCGCCGCGGTGACGGCTTCGAGCGCGGCTAGACGGCCGACGGGATCAAGCCCGGCCGACTTGTCGTGGGCCGGGGGCGACATGCGCGGATTGTACGGGCGCAGACCGCTGCCGGCGGGCGCTCAGCCGGTCCAGCGGTCCCAGAACCAGACGACCGCGGCGCCGCCGGCGACGCCGACGAGCAGGAGCCCGGCGAGCACGTAGAGCGAGAGCAGGACGGCGGCCGCCCGCTCCCACAGCCGCTCATAGGCGGTCACCGCGGGCACCACGATCAGCCCGACCCAGGCGGCGACGCCGAAGACGCCGCTGCACGCGCCGACGAGATAGGTGATCGACGTGTTGCTCATGTGCGCGCCCCATTGTGGCGAACGTGGTCGACGACGAGCACGGCGACGCCGCAGAGGCTGAGGATCGCCGCCGAGAGCCCGGCGCCGGCCGCGACGTCGGAGAGGAAGTGCGCGCGCAGGTAGATGCGCGTCGCGGCGATCACGACCACGAGCACGATCGCCGCCGTGACCGCGACCGCGGTGCCGGCGATGCCCGGCAGCATGCGCCGCAGCGCGATCGCCACCGCGACCCAGAACACCGCGTACGCGCTGTGGCCGGACGGGAAGCTCTGTCCTGCCGTGTGCACGATCGGCTCCAGCGGCCGCGGCCGGTCGACGAGGTGCTTGGTCAGCGTCACGGCGCTCACGACGAGGATGAGGCTCGCCGCGAGCGTGACCGCCTCGAGCCGCCGCCCGCGCCAGATCAGCACGGCCGCCGTCACGAGCAGCACCCCGCCCGCGGCCGGCAGCGCGCCGAGCCAGGTGAGGACCTCGGCGACGTGGTTCAGGGCGCTGCTGCGGACGTCGTTGCCCGTGCGCAGCAGCGCGAGGTCCCCCGGCACGTAGCGATCCTCGCTGACGCCGATCGTGAGGCTGACGAAGCCGTAGACGCCGACCGCGGCGATCGCGAGCAGCGTGGTGACCTCGAGGCCGAGGTCGCCGGGCGTGACCCGGTCCCACACGAACCGCGCCGGCGCCTGGCCGCGGCGGGCGACGGGCGTCAGCACGCGCGCGAGAGGCCGCAACGCCGGACGCTGCGCCTCGCGCTGCAGGCGCTCGCCCACGCGCGCGCGCCACTGCTCGTCGCGCAGGTGGCGCACGAGCCAGGCGATCGCCGCGATCACGACGATCGTGACGCCGACCGCCGTGGCGCCCTTGCCCGCGTAGCTCAGCAGCTGGTCGAAGCTCTGCCAGAACGCGTAGCCGAGCAGGCAGTAGACGCTGCCCCAGAGGCCGGCGCCGACGATGTCGTAGGGCGCGAAGCGCCGCAACGGCATGTGCGAGGACCCCGCGAGGAACGGCGCGATCGCGCGCACGAGCCCGACGAAGCGCCCGAGGAAGATCGCCTTGCCGCCGTGACGGTCGAAGAACGCCTCGACCTTCTCGAGCCGCTCCTCGGTGATCGAGACCTTCGGCCCGTGACGGACGAGGAACTGCCGCCCCAGCCTGCGGCCGAGCAGGAAGCTCGCCATGTCGCCGCCGACCGCGCAGATCCACACGAGCGCGATCAGCACGACGATCGAGATGTGGCCCTGGCCGGCGACGAGCCCGCCGACGAGGATCGCGGTCTCCCCGGGCGCGACGAGCCCCACGAACGCGCCCGTCTCCAGGAACGCGAAGACCCCGACCAGCAGGTACGTCCACGGCCCGAGCGTGCTGCCGACCTGTCGCAGGATGTGCTCGACGTTCGGCGGATGGAACGCGCCGAGCCCGTAGACGAGCGACCCGATCGCGACGATCGCGCCGCCCACGAGCAGCGTCGGCTCGAGCCTGCGGCGCCGCAGCGCGAGGAATGCGGCGAGCACCGCCGCGAACGCGATCCAGCCCCACTTCACCCGGCCCGGCTCCCCCAGGGCTCGACGGCGAGCGGCCGCGGGTCGCGGTCTCCGAGCATCAGCGCCGCCGCGCGCGCCGCGTCGCCGTCGCGGAAGAGGCCGACGACCGTCGGGCCCGAGCCGCACAGCATCGCGTGCACGGCGCCCGCACGGCGCGCCTGCTCGAGCGCGTCGCCGATCTGCGGGCACAGCGCGAGCGCCGCCGGCTCGAGGTCGTTGACCAGCAGCTCCGCGGGCAGGTCGTGCGCGACGCGCTCGACCTCGGCGAGGCGCGCCGCGAGGTCCTCGGCGGAGCGCGGCAGGCCCTGGCGGTCGGCCTCGCGGTACACGTCGGCGGTCGCGAGCCGCTCTTTGCCCGGCAGGACGAGCACGCCGTAGGCGGGCGGGTTCGGCAGCCGCCGCAGCCGCTCGCCCGCGCCGGTCGCGAGCCAGCGGCCGGGGCGCACCTGCGCGGGGACGTCGGCGCCGAGCGAGGCGGCGACCTCGCGCAGGACGCGCTCATCGGCCCCGCCCGCCGCGCGCGCCGCGAGCCGCAGCGCGGCGGCCGCGTCCGCCGAGCCGCCCGCCATCCCGGCCGCGACCGGGATCCGCTTCTCGATCGCCAGGCGCACCGGGCTGCCGTTCCAGCCGGCGCGCTCCCGGAACGCGCGCAGCGCCGCGGCGGCGAGGTTCTCGCCGT
>DASTWP010000272.1:0-6554 GCA_035765835.1 Solirubrobacteraceae bacterium | reverse complement strand
CGCCGCCGCCGCTCCCGCTGGAGCCGCCTCCTCCGCAGCCGGCGATCGCGACCGCCGCCGCCGCGAGGCCGGTGGCGAGCGCCATCGTCCTCCTCGTGCTGGTCCTCATGGTGCACCCTCCTCTTGTGGTGTGCGCGACGGGCGCGCCGGCCGCAGCCGCGCCAGGCGGCGAAGCGCGCCCTGGATCCCCGCCGGCGCAGCGACGATGACGCCCATGAGGACGACGCCGTACACCGCGAGCGGGAGGTTGGACTGGACGTTGGTGTTGAGGCTGAAGGCGTTCGCGATGTCGTTCGACCACTGCGGCAGCAGCACCAGCGCGATCGCGCCCCAGAGCGCGCCGGTGAGGCTGCCGAGGCCGCCGAGCACGATCCCGGTCAGCAGCGAGAGCGAGAGGGCGAGCTGGAACGCCCCCGGCGCCGCGAGCTGCGTCACGGCGACGAACGCGCCGCCCGCGAGGCCCGCGCAGGCCGCGCTGACGACGAACGCGAGCACCTGCACGCGCGCCACGTTCAGGCCGGCGAGCTGCGCCGCGACCTCGTCGTCGCGCACCGCGCGGAACGCGCGCCCGACGCGGCCGCGCACGAGGTTCGCGAGCAGCACCAGCGTCACGAGCGCGCAGCCGCAGGCGATCCAGGCCTCCCAGCGCTCGAGGGGGAACGTCGCGCCGAGGCCGGACGGCGGGATCGGCGGCGGGACGGTCAGACCGTTCTCGCCGCCGAACGTGCCGGGGTAGCGGTCCGCGAGGCCGGGCAGCCCGACCGCGAAGGCGAGCGTGGCGCCGGCCAGGTAGGGGCCGCGCAGGCGCGCCGCGAAGACGCCGACGACCGCACCGACCGCTGCCGTGATCGCCGCCGCCGCCGCGAGCGCCGGGACGAGCGCCCAGCCGCTGCGGCCGACCAGCAGCGCGGTGGCGTACGCGCCGACGGCCATCAGCGCGCCGTGCCCGAGCGAGATCTGGCCGCTGAGCCCGGTCAGCACGGTCAGCCCCGCGAGTGCGGTGAAGAAGTACGCGACCGAGGCGAGGCGGAGATCGTTGAAGGCGCTCAGCTCGGTGCTGACGACGTACAGGACCGCCCCGAGCGCCACCGCAAGCGCGAGGTGGCGCAGCAGCGTCTGCTCCCGCAGGCGCGGCGCGCCCCTCATATCCGCCGTGCCCGCGTCGCGGTGAACAGGCCGCCCGGGCGCGCCATCAGCACCAGGATCAGGATCGCGAGCGCGGCGAGCGTCACGAGCGCCGAGCCCGCGTAGCCGGAGACGTAGCTCAGCGAGAGCCCGAGCACGAGCCCGCCGACCACCGCGCCGACGGGGCTGTCGGGGCCGCCGAGCACCGCCGCGGTGAACCCGAAGACGAGGATGGGGTCGAAGTTGTTCGGTCCGACGAAGACCGCCGGCGCGACGAGCAGGCCCGCGAGCGAGCCGCTGAGCGCCGCCAGTGCCCACCCGAGCGTGAGCATCCGCCCCACCCGCACGCCCTGGAGCCGCGCGACCATCGGCGCGAACGCCGCGGCGCGCATCTGCAGCCCGACGCCGGTGCCGCGGAACAGCAGCCAGAGCAACAGCGCGACGCCGAGCACGGACAGCACGGTGAACGTGTCGAACGGCGCGAACAGGACGTGCCGGCCGCCGACGAAGTAGCCGCGAATCGAGAACGCGGGCGGGAACGAGCGCGGCGTCCCGCCCCAGATCATCCCCGCGACCGCCTGCAAGAGGATCAGCAGCCCGAGCGTGAGGATCACGGCGTTCAGCGGCGGACCGCTCTCCACGCGGCGCACGAGGACGCGCTCGACGACCGCGCCGAGGACGAGACCCGACGCGAGCGCGACGGCGAAGCCGAGCCAGTACGAGCCGCTCGAGGCGATCACGCTCGACGCCACGAACGTCGTGATCATCAGCATCCCGCCCTGCGCGAAGTTGACGATCCGGGTGGCGCGCCAGATCAGCACGAGCGAGAGCGCGACGGCCGCGTAGATCATCCCGTTGCTCACGCCGCTGAGGGTCAGGTCGACGAAGCGGCTCATCGCTCAGAGGCCCAGGTACGCGCGTCGCAGTCGCACGTCGTCCGCCAGCTCGGCTGCGTCCTCGGAGGCCACGACGCGCCCGGTGCCGAGGACGACGCCGCGGTCGGCCACCGAGAGCGCGCTGCGCGCGTTCTGCTCGACCAGCAGGACGGTCAGGCCCGTGCGCTCGCGCAGCTCGCCGATCACGCGCACGATCTGGGCGGTGACGATCGGCGCCAGGCCGAGCGACGGCTCGTCGAGCAGCAGCATCTTCGGCCGTCCCATCAGCGCGCGGGCGATCGAGAGCATCTGCCGCTCGCCGCCGGAGAGCGTGTCCGCGGTCATGGCGCTCCGCTCCGCCAGGCGCGGGAAGAGCTCGAACACCTCACCCAGCGCGCGCGCGTGGTCCGCGCGGTCGCGGCGGAAGAGCGAGCCCAGGCGCAGGTTCTCGTGCACGGTCAGCTCCGGGATCACGCCGCCGCCTTCGGGCGCGTGCGCCAGGCCGAGGCGCACGATGTCCTCGGCCGGGGCGCGCGTGATGTCGCGCCCGGCGAAGCGCACCAGTCCACCGCGCGGGCGCACGATGCCCGAGATCGTGCGCAGAAGCGTCGACTTCCCCGCGCCGTTGGCGCCGATGACCGCCGTGATGCTGCCCTCCGGCACGCGCAGCGAGACGTCCTCGAGCACGAGCACAGGGCCGTAGTAGGTGGTGATGCCCTCAACCTCGAGCATCCCCCACCTCCGCGCCCAGATACGCCTCCAGCACCCGCGCGTCGTTCTGCACGTCCACGGGCGCGCCCTCGGCGATCACGCGCCCGGAGTCCAGCACCACGACGTGGTCGCAGATCGCCATGACGAGATCCATGCGGTGCTCGACCAGCATCAGCGACATCGAGCCGCCCAGCTCCTCGATCAGATCGCCGAGCTCCTCGACGTCGTCCCCCCCGAGGCCGCCGGCCGGCTCGTCGAGCAGCAGCAGGTCGGGTTCGGCGACTAGCGCCCGCGCGAGGGCCACGCGCTTCTGCACGCCGAAGGCGAGCTCGTCGGCGCGGCGGTCGGCGTAGGCGGCGACGCCGACGCGCGCGAGCGCCGCCACGGCCGCGGCGCGCGAGGCGCGCTCGGCCCTGTCCGCGCGCGGCAGCCCGAGCGCGACGCGCAGGAACCCGGCCCGGTGCAGCCGGTCGGCTGCGACCATCACGTTCTCCGCGGCCGTGAGCCGCGGGAACAGGCGTACGCCCTGCACGGTGCGCGCGATGCCGAGCGAGGCGAGGCGATGCGGGCGCACTCCTCGCAGCTGCTCGCCGCGCCAGCGGATCGTGCCGGCCTGCGGGCGCACGTACCCGCAGATCACGTTGAAGAGCGTGGTCTTCCCGGCTCCGTTCGGGCCGATCACGCCGACGACGCGGCCCCTCGGGACCGTCACGGAGACGCCGTCGAGCGCCGTCAGGCCCTCGAAGCGCACGCTGACGCCCTCGATCGCGAGGTCCTCGTCCGGCAAGCCTCTCCTCTCCTCCGGTGCGGCGCCACGCAGGCGCCAGGGCACCTTTGCGGGCGCCTTGCCTGACGGTATGCCCTCACCGCCGCAGCGCTCATGGTGCGCGCCGCACCAACCTGCGCACCCCCGGTTGTGCGGAGGTCACATCGCGGCCCTTCGCTTTTGACACGCCCCGAGCGGGGCGCCACGATGGACGGATGGTGAGCGAAGCGGTCGCCGCCGTACCCGATCGCCGCGCCGTGGCCGCGGAGCGCTCGCGCATCCTGCTCACGCTGCTCGCCGACGTCGACCGGCTCGCGGAGCGCGGCGTGGCGGCGATCCGCGCCGAGATCCCCGCCTACGCGGCCCAGGACGACGAGCGCTTCGGCGCCGACGTGCTCGACCAGGTCGCGCGCAACTACCGCACCGACCTCACCGCGATCCTCGAGGAGCACGAGGTGACGCTCGAGGACATCGCGTTCGTGCGCAGCGCCGCGATGCGCCGCGCGCGCAGCGGCCTCGCGCTCGAGGACTACATCGTCGCGTTCCGCGTCGGGCACTCGGTGCTGTGGGACGCGGTCGTCGAAGCCGCCGGCGAGACGTCGGCCGGCCACGAGGCGGCGCTCTCGCTGGCCACGCCGCTGATGCGCTACGACAACTTCGCGAGCAGCCACGCGGCGCACGCGTACGTCGAGTTCCAGCAGTACGCGATCGCCGACGCCGATCGCGAGCGCCGCGACCTGCTCGAGCACCTGCTCGCCGGCGAGCTGCCGTCGGAGGGGCCGCTGCTGGCCGCGGCGCGCGCGTTCGGGCTCGGGGCGGAGCGGCGGATGCTGGTCGCCGTCGCCGTCGGGGCCGGGCAGACGCCGGACGCCGACGCGCGCGTCGCGGCGAGCGCCGCGATCGCGCGCACCGGCCTGGACCAGGCGCGGACGCTCGTCGTCGTGCGCCAGGCCGAGATCGTGGCGGTGCCCGCCCTTGGCGTCGGCGCGGGCGCGGAGCAGGTGTGCGCGCTCGTCGAGGACCTGCAGGCGCGGCTGGCCGCCCAGGGCACGCCGTTGGCGCTCGGCATCAGCACCGTTGCCGAGGGCGTCGGCGAGCTGCCGCGCGCCTACGCGGAGGCACGCGCGGCGCTCGAGTGCGTGGACGAGGGCGGCGGCGTCGCCGCGCTGCCGCGCTTCAGCTCGTTCCACTACCTGGCCCTGCGCGCGGACGCGACGGCGCACCGCCTGACAAGCCCGCGCGTGCGCGCGTTCCTCGACGAGGACCGCGAGCGCGGCGGCGTCCTCACGGCGACGATCCGCGCGTTCGCCGACGCCGACCTGAACCTCCGCGCGGCCGCCGACGCGCTCCAGATCCACCCGAACACGGCCCAGTACCGGGTGCGCCGCATCGAGGAGCGCACCGGGCTCTGCCTGCGGCGGGTGAGCGACCTCTTCGAGCTGCTCGTCGCGATCGCGCTCGACGACGCGCGCATCCCCGGCGCGCTGCGGTAGCCGCCGCAGGGGGTTGGCCGCGGCGCACAACGGCGCGCGGCGCGCATTGGCGCGGGAGACCGAGGGAGCCGGTTCGCGGCGGGCGTAGCGTCTGCGCGTCATGAACGCCGCAGAGGCGCTGCCGGCGACGGCCGCCTCGGCTCCCGCACGGACGGCTGTCCGGCTCGGCGACGAGGTGCTCAGCTATCGCGCGCTCGACCGCGCGAGCGCCCGCATCGCGGGCCTGCTGATCGAGCGCGGCCTGCAGGACGGCCGGCATGTCGCGCTCGCGCTGCCGAACGTGCCGGCGTTCGCGCAGGCCTACTACGGCGTCCTGCGCGCGGGGTGCGTGGCGGTCACACTCCCGGCGCTGCCCGATGCGCGCGTCCTGCGCCCACTGCTGCGCGCGGCCGGCGCGCCGCTGCTGATCGCCTGGCACGCGCTCGCCGAGGCGGTCGACGCGAGCGCGACCGGCAGCGGCGTGGACTGCGTCTTCGTCGCCCCGCGCGAGCTGCCGCGGCTGCTCTCGGGCGTCGCGCCGCTGGCGGCGGTGCGGCCGCGCGCCGACGACGACGTCGCGACGATGGCGGCCGGCAAGGGGGCGGTCCCGCGCAGCCACGGCTGGCTTCGCGAGCGCGCGCTGGCGGCGATCGGCGAGGCCGGGCTCGGCGGCGACGGCGTCGTGGCCTGCGAGGCGCCGCTGTGGGACCCCGCGGCGCAGGCCGGCGTCCTGCACGCGGCGGTGAGCGCCGGCGCGACGGTGGCGCTGGACCGCCGGCCGGTGCTCAGCGGCGCGAGCTAGCTCGCGTACATCGCGTCGATCTGCGACGCGTACTTCTCGGCGATCGGCTTGCGCTTGAGCTTCATCGTCGGCGTGAGCTCGTCGCCGCCGGGCAGCCAGTCGCCCTCGACGAGCGTGAACTTCTTGATCTGCTCGACGCGCGCGAGCTTCGCGTTCGCCACGTCGACGGCCTCCTGCACCGCCGCGCGCACGCGCTCGTCGCGCGCGAGCGCCTCGAGCCCGGTTTCCTCGATGCCGTTCTGCGCCGCCCAGGCAGGCGCGAAGTCGGCGTCGAGCACGATCAGCGCGGTGTTGTAGGAGCGCGCGTCGCCGATGCACGCGGCTTGGCCGATCAGCGGGCTCGCCGACTTCAGCTGGGCCTCGATGTTGGCCGGCGACATGTTCTTGCCCGCCGCGTTGATGATCAGCTCCTTCTTGCGGTCGACGATCTTCAGGTAGCCCTCCTCGTCGAACTCGCCGATGTCGCCGGTCCGCAGCCAGCCGTCGTCGGTGAAGGTCTCCTTCGTCTTGTCGGGCAGGTTGCGGTAGCCGAGCATCACGACGTCGCTCTTCACCAGCACCTCGCCGTCCGTGTCGAGCCTGATCTCGACGCCCGGCGCCGGCGGCCCGACGGTGCCGATCCGGATGCGGCCTGGCGGGTTGACGGCACCGGCGCCGCACGTCTCGCTCATCCCCCACAGCTCGGCGAGCGGCAGCCCGATCGCGTGGAAGAACTCGAGCACCTCCACCGGCGTCGGCGCCGCGCCGACGTTGATCGCCTCCACCTGGTCGAGGCCGAGCATCGCGCGCAGCCCGCTGAAGAT
>DASTWP010000271.1:0-2535 GCA_035765835.1 Solirubrobacteraceae bacterium | reverse complement strand
CCTGCACGAGACGATCGCGGCGATCGCGCGCGCGCGGGCGAAGCTGTCCTCGATCGAGGGCATCGCGCTGGTCGACGAGGGCTTCGTCGGCCGCCCCGGCGTGGCGGCCTACGACCCGCTGCGGATCGTGCTCGACGTGCGGGGCACCGGGCGCACCGGCTACGAGGTCGCAGAGGCGCTGCGGCGCTCCTACGACGTGCACCCGGAGCTCGCGACGCAGGCCACGCTCGTGCTGATCGTCGGGATCGGCGAGCCGGCCGAGGCGCTCGAGCGCGTCGCCGGCGACGTCGAGGAGGTCGTGCGCCAGATCGCCGCCCCGGGCCGCACGCAGGCGCTCGTGCGTTCGCCGGCGGCGCTGCGCAACGAGATGGCGGTCTCGCCGCGCGAGGCATTCCTCGGCGAGGCCGAGGTCGTCGCCGCGGGCGATGCCGCCGGCCGCATCTCGTGCGAGTCGATCGCCGGCTACCCGCCCGGCATCCCTGCGCTGCTGCCCGGCGAGCGGATCACCGAGGAGACCGTCGCCTACCTGCGCGAGCTGGTCCAGACCGGCGCGCGCCTGCACGGCGCGAGCGACCCCGCGTTCCGCTCGATCACGGTGCTGCAGGAGTAGTGGCCGCGCGCCGCAGGCGCGCCGCCAGGGCCCGCAGCTCCGCCAGCAGCTCCGGGGGCTCGTGGACGTCGACCTCGACGCCGAGCATCGCGATGCGCAGCGCCAGCCATTCGAGGCTCTCGTCGGACGGCCGGTACTCGCAGCGCTCCGCGTCGACCGCCGTCAGCGCGCCGGCCAGGTATGGGTGCCGCGCGGCGAGCTCGGCGGCCGGGGCGTGCACGGTGACGCGCGCCTCGAAGCGGCTGAAGGCGCCGGCGATGCTCTGCTGGACGTACGCGGCGGCGTCCCCGCCCGGGATCGCGCGCGCGCTGAACCGGGCCCCGGTCGCCGCCGGGCGCTCCAGGCGGTCGACGCGGAACGTGCGCCAGTCCTCGCGGCGGCGGTCCCACGCGACGAGGTACCAGCGGCGCCCGCGGTTGACGAGCGTGTGCGGCTCGACCTCGCGGCGCGTCTGCGTCCCGTCGCGGCCGCTGTAGTCGAAGCCCACGCACTCGCGATCGCGGCACGCCGCGGCGATCGTCGTGAGGTCGCGGGGATCGACGGTCGGGCCGCCGGCCGGCGTCGCCACGGTCGCCTCGCCGAGCGCGGCGACCCGCCGCCGCAGGTGCGCGGGGAGCACCTGCTCGAGCTTGACGAGCGCGCGGATCGCCGTCTCCTCGATGCCGGTGACCGACGCGCGCGCGGCGGTGCCGAGCCCGACGGCGATCGCGATCGCCTCCTCCTCGTCGAGCAGCAGCGGCGGCATCGCCGTGCCGGCGTGCAGGCGGTAGCAGCCCGCCGGCCCGGTCAGCGAGCGCACGGGGTAGCCGAGCGCGCGCAGGCGCTCGACGTCGCGGCGGATCGTCCGCGGCGAGACGCCGAGACGCTCGGCCAGCTCGCCGCCCGGCCAGTCGCGCCGCGCCTGGAGCAGCGAGAGCAGGTCGAGCAGGCGGCTCGCGGTCTCCGTCATACCGGCATCAGGATCTCGCGCATCGAGGACAGATCCTGACCTAAACCGGCCGTAGGGTCCGCGCATCGTCAAAACCACCAAGGAGCACCGATGAGCGAGCAGGACCGCTACATCCCGGGCGTGCCGTGCTGGATCGACACCGCCCAGCCCGACCCCGACCGGGCGATCGCCTTCTACGGCGCGCTGTTCGGGTGGGACTTCGAGGACGTCATGCCGCCGGATTCGCCCGGCCGCTACGCGATGGCCCGCATCCGCGGCGGCGATGTGGCCGCGGTGGCCTCACAGCCCGAGGGGGCGCCGCCGGGGGCGGCGTGGAACACGTACGTCTGGGTCACGGACGCCGACGAGACCGCGGCGAAGGTGCGGGCCGCCGGCGGCAGCGTCATCGCGGAGCCGATGGACGTGATGGAGGCCGGCCGGATGGCGGTCTTCGCCGATCCCGCCGGCGCGGTGTTCTCCGTCTGGCAGCCCGGCCGGCACCGCGGCGCGGCGGTCGTCAACGAGCACGGCTCGCTGAACTTCAACGAGCTGCGCACGCCCGACGTGGACGGCGCGCGCGCGTTCTACGGCGCCGTCTTCGGCTGGGAGGTCCTCGAGGTCGGCGGCGGCCTGATGTGGGCGCTCCCGGCGTACGGCGACTTCCTCGAGCAGCGCACGCCGGGCATGCGCGCGCGGATGGCCGAGATGGGCGCGCCGGAGCGCTTCGAGGAGGTCGTCGCCAGCGTCCGGCCGATCGCGGCCGGCGAGGGCGACGTGACGCCGCACTGGGGCGTCACGTTCGCCGTCGACGACGCCGACGCGATCGCCGCCCGTGCCACAGAGCTCGGCGGCCGCGTCCTGGCAGAGCCGTTCGACGCGCCGTGGGTGCGGATGGCGGTGATCGCCGACCCGCAGGGGGCGACGTTCACGGCGAGCAAGTTCGTGCCCGAGAACGCCCGGCTGGCCGAGGGCGCCGGTGCCGCGAGCGCCTGAGGAT
>DASTWP010000270.1:0-4151 GCA_035765835.1 Solirubrobacteraceae bacterium | reverse complement strand
TGGAACACGCGCGAGCTGCTGGCGCGCGCGCTCGACTCGCTGCGTCCCGAGGTCGAGCGGGGGCGCGCGGACGTCTGGGTGGTGGACAACGCCTCCGAGGACGGCTCGCGGGAGATGGTCGCCGAGCGCTACCAGTGGGTGCGGCTGCTCGCCTCCGAGGAGAACCTCGGCTTCGGCCGCGCGGTCAACCTCGTCGCGCGGCAGACGTCCTCGCCCTGGTTCGCGAGCGCGAACGCCGACGTCGCGCTGCACCCCGGGGCGCTCGAGGCCCTGCTCGTGGCCGGCGCGCGCGACCCGCAGGCGGGAGCGCTGGCACCGCGGCTCGTGCTCCCGGACGGGAGCACGCAGCACTCCGTGTTCGCGTTCCCGACGATCGCCTACTCGTTCCTGCTCGCGACCGCGACCTACCGCCTCAGCGCGCGGCTGGCCGACCGGCTCGCGTTCGTGGGCCACTGGGACAGCGACCGCGAGCGCCGGGTGCCGTGGGCGATCGCCGCGTTCCTGCTCTTCCGCCGCGAGGCGTTCGACGCCGTCGGCGGCTTCGACGAGCGCCAGTGGATGTACGCCGAGGACCTCGACATCGGCTGGCGCCTGGACCGGGCCGGCAGGCCGACGCGCTACGTGCCTGATGCGCACGTGGACCACGAGAGCGCGGCGTCCACCGTGCAGGCCTTCGGCGACGAGCTCGCGCCGGTGTGGCAGCGCAGCACGTACGGCTTCCTCGCGCGCCGGCGCGGCGTCGCCTACGCGCGCGCCGTCGCCGCGCTCAACCTCTTCGGCGCGCTCTGGCGCTGGGCGCGCATGGTGCTGCGCCGCGCCGACCCCGGCCTGCGCGGCGCCCACTGGCGCTGGGTGCTCGTGCACGCTCGCGCACTGCGCGACGGCCCGCGCCTGAGGACCCTGCGCTGAGCGCTCCTACACGAACGCGTGGATGGCGCCGCGCAGGCCCTTCCACGGCCCGCCGCCCGTGTAGGGCACCTCGAACGTCGGCGCGACCTCGAGCCGCGCGAAGCCCGCGGCGCGGACGATGCGCTCGAGCCCGGCGAGGTTCGTGACCCACCACTCGAAATGATCGATGCCGTCGAGCTCGGCGAGCGCGCGCTTCTCCTGGAAGCGGAACTTCTTGATCACGTTGACGATCACCGCGCTGCCCTTGCAGACGCTGCGGATGTTCTCGACCGGCGTGACGGGGTCCTTGACGTGCAGCAGCAGGTCGCCGCAGAAGACGAAGTCGAACTCGCCGAGCGCGGGGGAGAGGTCGTACGCGCTCAGCAGCACGCGCTCGACCTTCGAGCCGAGCGCCTGCTTGGCGAGCGCGAAGCGCTCGGCCTTCGTCTCGTCCATCGAGCGGTCGTGTCCCGCCCGCAGCGACGCCGGCCAGTCGAGCTGCTCGGGGTCCTCGAGGTCGAGCGCGACCACCGAGGCGGCGCCGCGGCGCTCCATCTCGAAGGCCCAGTAGCCGTCCATCGTCGCGACGTCAAGGCACCGCTTGCCGGTGAGATCGGCCGGGATCGGGTAGCGGTCCAGCACCGGTGCGTGGTCGAACATGCCCTTGGTCACCACACCGCCCGGCAGCTGCAGCGTGTGGTACCAGGGGTAGCGCTCGACCTCGGCCCGGAGGTCGGCGGCGGAAGCGGTCTGATCGGTGCTCATGAGGCGCGCGATGGTAGGGACCAGCGCATTCTGGCGCGCCGGCAGCCTATCTTTGCCGCGCCTTGGAGCCGACCGTCACCATCGTCTTCCTCGTCTTCAACCGCCGTGACGAGCTGCGCGAGAGCCTTCAGCGGATGCTGCGCGACAGCGAGTACCCGCGCGAGCGCGTCGACGCGATCGTCGTCGACAACGCGTCCACGGACGGCGCCGCCGAGATGGTGCGCGCGGAGTTCGGAGAGGTGCAGCTGATCCGCCGCGAGGAGAACACCGGCGTCAGCGCGTGGAACGACGGCTTGGCCGTCGCGCGGGGCGACTACGTGCTCGTGCTGGACGACGACTGCTACCTGCCCGCCGACGGGCTCTCGCGTGCGGTGGCGGCCGCGCAAGAGCACGGCGCGGACCTCGTCTCCTTCGGCGTCACGGCTTCGGCCGACGCCGGCTGGCGGTTCGATCAGAAGTACCGCACCGGGCTGCTCAGCTTCTGGGGCTGCGCGGCGCTGATGCGGCGCGAGGTGGTCGAGCGCCTCGGCGGCTACGACCCCGAGATCTTCGTCTGGGCCAACGAGCTGGAGTTCACGATCCGCTTCTTCGATGCGGGCTTCCGCCACCTGCACGCGCCGGAGATCGTCGCCGTGCACATGAAGGCGATCGACGAGGGCGACTGGCACGAGTACCTGCGCTCGCGCGCCTACCGCATCAACGCGCGCCACTTCGCGTACATCGCGGCCAAGCTGCTGCGGCGCCGGGACGCGGCCGAGGCGCTGGTCGCGATCCTCACCGGCATCGTGCGCGACGCGCTGCGCAGCGACCTGCCGGCGGGGCGCGCCCTGGGGCCGGCGCTCGGTGGGTTCGCGCACGGGCTGCGTCATCGCTCGCCGGTGCGCAACCCGGAGGTCTCCTCGGTCTACCGGCGCAACTTCCACAGCTTCGCGAGCCCGTGGTGGCTCTCGCGCACGCCGCTGGAGATGCTGCGCGGGGTGCCGCCCAACAAGCGCCGGCGCGAGGCCTACATGCAGGACCGCGCCCGCTTCTACCCGACGCGCAGCGCCACGCTCGAGCTGTGAGACGCAGCGGCGGGTCCGGGCACGAGGCCATCAGCGTCGTCGTCCCGACGTACCGCGGGCGCGAGCGCCTGCGCGAGACCGTGCCGCCGCTGCTCGCCGACCCGGCGCTGCACGAGCTGATCGTCGTCGTGGACGGCAGCGAGGACGGCTCGGTCGAGCTGCTGCGCGAGTGGGCGGCGAAGGACGGGCGGCTGCGGCCCCTGTTCGTCCCCAACGGCGGCGACAACCGCGCGCGGCAGACCGGCCTCGAGCACGCGACCGGCGACGTCGTGCTGTTCATGGACGACGACGTCGTCGCCGGCCCCGGCCTGCTGGAAGGCCATCTGCGCCGGCATGCGGGCACGACGGGGCGGGTCGTGGTCGGCTACATGCCGGTTGCGCCGGAGCCCGCGGCGCTGACGGCGCGGCTCTACTCGCGCTGGTACGAGGGGCAGTGCCGCACCTACGAGGAGCAGCCCGACCGGATCCTCGAGAACCTCTGGAACGGCAACGTCTCGATCCGCCGCGAGGACGCGCTGCGCGTCGGCATCCCGAGCGACTCCTACGACACGCGGTACGGCCCCGACCGCGAGCTGGGCCTGCGCTTGGCCGCCGCGGGACTGACCGGCGTCTTCGACCGCTCGCTGCGCGCCGAGCACCGCTACGTCCGCCCGCCCGAGGCCTTCCTCGCCGACGCGCGCAGCGCGGGCGAGGGCATCTGGATCTGCCATCGCCTCTATCCGAGCGCGCTCGGCCCGCGGCGCGCGGAGCGCTTCGCGGCGGGGATGAGCGCGCGCACGCGCTGGGCCGTGCGGCTGGCGCGCCGGCGGCGCGCGCGTGCGCCGCTCGACCGCGCGCTCGGGCTCGCCGCGGCGGCGGCAGGCCGGGCCGGCTGCCACCACGCCGAGGAGCAGCTCGCCACGGTGCGCGTGCGGATCGCACAGCAGTCGGCGGCGCTCGCCCGCGAGGCTACGCTGCGCCGGTGATCCGCTCGCGGTTGCGACGCGCACTCCGGCGCGAGCCGTCGCTCGACGAGCTGATGGCCGCGCTCTCGCTGCGGCTGCCGCAGCGGATGGAGCATCCCGGCGCTGGGCCGACCGTCGTCGGCAAAGGGAACCGGCTCGACTCGCTCCTGCTGCTCGGCCACGCGCGCGGCACCGCCGAGATCGAGGTGGGGGACGAGTGCGATCTCGAGGGCGTGTGGGTGCTGCACCGGGACGGCGCGCGGCTTCGGGTCGGCTCCCGCACCGAGCTCAACCGCGGGTGCACGATCGAGTGCGTCGAGAGCGTCTGCATCGGCGACGACGTGCTCGTCGCCGCGGACGTCTACATCTCCGACAACGACTCGCACTCGCTCGACTTCGAGCACCGCCGCCACGACCACGCCGACCGCCGGCGCGGCGAACGCAACTGGAGCATCGTGCCGCGCGCGCCGGTGTCGATCGAGTCGAAGGC
>DASTWP010000269.1:0-3708 GCA_035765835.1 Solirubrobacteraceae bacterium | reverse complement strand
GGCAGCTCGGCGAGCGCGAGCGCCCGCCGCCGCGGCTGCGGCCCGCGGCGCCCCAGCGCCCGCACTGCGTAGGGCGCGGCCAGCGCCAGCAGCGCCGGATGGCGGCGCGCGCCCAGCAGGCCCGCCAGCGCCGCGGTCGTGCGCAGGTGCTCCGCGTCCCAGAACAGCCCGAGCGGCATCTGGCGGCGGAACTCGGGATGGCGCCTGACGAGGTACGCGAGGTGGCGCCACTTCCAGTTCTGGCGCACGATCCCCGGCAGCGTGTGCGACTCGACGGCGTGGTTGACGATCGCCTCCGTCGCGCCCTCGATCGCGACCCCGGCACGCCGCGCGCGCAGCGAGAGCCCGACGTCCTCGCCGGCGATCGCGCGCTCGTCGAAGCCGCCGAGGCGCTCGAGCAGCGCGCGCGGGTAGAGGATGTTCGCCGTCTGCGCGTAGCGCCCGACCGGGTCGATCCAGAGCGTGCGCACGTGCGGCGCGGCGAGGATCGCCGCCTCGTGGGGCTCGGCCCGCACGCGCCCCTGCACGATCCGGCCCGGCGCGCACCGCGCGACCGCGAGCAGGCGCTCGAGCCACTCGGGCTCCGGGCGGCAGTCGTCGTCGGTGAACGCGACGAGCTCGCCGCTCGCCGCTCGCCAGCCGATGTTGCGCTGCCGCGACGGGCTGCCCGTGCCGGGCTCGATCGCGATCGCGCGCAGCGTGCCGGCGGCGCAGAGCGCGTGCGCCTCGAGGATGCGGCGCGCGGTCGGCGCGTCGTAGTCGTGGACGACGATCGCCTCCCACGGCTCGCGCAGCGTCTGCTCCTCGAGCGCGTTCAGCAGCCAGCGCAGGCGCAGCGGGCGCCCGTGCGACGCGACGACGACGCTGACGGCCGGCCCCTCGCTCACGGCGCGCACCATATCCTCGCCGCGGTGCGCGTCCTGACGGTCGGCAACATGTACCCGCCGCACAGCTACGGCGGCTACGAGGCCGTCTGGCGCGCGGCCGTACAGCACCTGCGCGCGCGCGGCCACGAGGCGCGCGTGCTGACGACCGACACGCGCACCGAGACGCACGAGCCCGACGATCCAGACGTGCACCGCGAGCTGCGCTGGCACCTGCACGGCGGCGAGTTCGCGCGGCTCTCCGCGCCCGCGCGCGTGCGCATGGCGCGCCACAACCACGCGGTGCTGCGCCGCCACCTGGAGGACATGCGCCCCGACGCTGTCGCGTGGTGGTCGATGGGCGGCCTGACGATGACGCTGCTCGAGGACGTGCGCCGCCGCGGCCTGCCGGCGGTCGCGTTCGTGCACGACGACTGGCTCGCCTACGGCCCGGCCGTCGATCCGTGGCTGCGCGCGCTCAGCGGCCCGCGCCGCGGGCGCGCCGCGGCGCTTGCGGAGGCGCTCGCGCACGTCCCCGCCCGCGTCGACTTCGCGCACGCCGCCGACTACGTCTTCGTCAGCGACTTCACGCGCCGGCGCGCGCTCGGCCTCGGCCTCGGCATCCCCGAGGAGCGCACGCGCGTCGCGCACTCCGGGATCTCCGAGGACTATCTGCGCGCCGCGCCGCCACAGCCGTGGGGCTGGCGGCTGCTGTACGTCGGCCGGCTGGACCCGCGCAAGGGCGTCGAGGACGCGGTGCGCGCCACGGCGCTGCTGCCCGAGGCGACGCTCGAGCTGATCGGCGGCTGGGACGAGCGCGAGGAGCAGCGGCTGCGCGCGCTGGCCGCGGAGCTGGGCATCGAGGCCCGCGTGCACTTCTCCGGCCAGCGCGGCAGGCGGGACATCGCCGCCGCCTACGAGCGCTGCGACGTCACCGTCTTCCCGGTGCGCTGGGAGGAGCCATGGGGGCTGGTGCCGCTCGAGGCGATGGCCGTCGGCCGGCCGGTCGTCGCGACGGGGCGCGGCGGCTCGGCCGAGTACCTGCGCGACGGCGAGAACTGCGTGCTGTTCGCCGCCGGTGATCCCGAGGCGCTCGCGGCGGCGGTCCGCCGCTTGGCGGACGACGAGCCGCTGCGGGCGCGCCTGCGCGAGGGCGGCCTCGCGACGGCGCCCGAGCACACCGAACGCCACTTGAACGAGGCGGTCGAGCGCGCGCTCGAAGCGGCGCTCGAACGCCTGCGCGTGCGGTAGCTTGCCGCTGACGATGCTCCGTCGAGGGGGACGACCGCTGCGCGTCAGCCTGCTGTACTTCCGCGGCCCGATCTGGATGTCGGCGCTGCGCAAATGGTGGGTGCGCTTCCGCAATCCGCACGCGACGATCCGCTTCGGCAGGCACACCTACCTCGGCCCCGGCTTCAGCCTGCACATGCCGTTCGGCGGCACGTTCGAGACGGGCGAGATGGTCGAGTTCCGGAGGAATTTCCGTGCCGAGTTCGGCGCGCCCGACACGTGCATCACCTTCGGCGAGCGATGCGTGTGCACCTACGACGTGATCATGCAGTGCACGACGTCGATCGACGTCGGCGCGCGCTGCCAGTTCGGGCAGGCGACGATGGTCGTCGACGGCCAGCACCGCTTCCGCGACATCGACCGCCCGATGCTCGAGCAGGGCTACGACTTCACGCCCATCCGCATCGAGGACGACGCCGTGATCACGACGAAATGCACGATCATGGCGAGCATCGGCACGCGCGCCTTCATCGGCGCGGGCGCGGTCGTGACGAAGCCCGTGCCGCCGTACGTCGTCGCAGCGGGCGTGCCGGCACGGGTGCTCGCCAGCTTCGCGCCCGCCGAGGCCTGAGCGCGGCGCCGTGCGGCTGCTGCACCTCGGCTCAGGCTTCCGCCCGCTGCGCCTCGGCGGGCTCGTCGCCTACGCCGAGGACCTGATGGCCGAGCAGACGCGGCGCGGCCACGAGGTCGCCTATCTGTTCGCCGGCCGCTACCGGCCGTTCCGGACGCGCCCGCGCCTGCGCCGCTGGCGCCGCGACGGCGTGCGCATGCTCGAGATCCTCGACTCGCCGCTCTACGACCACGGGCGCCAGCCGGCGCTCGAGGACTCCGAGCCGCAGGTGGAGGAGATCGTCGCCCGCGTGCTCGACGAGCTACGGCCCGACGCCGTGCACGTGCAGGAGCTCGCCGGCCTGCCGTTCGCCGTGCTGGACGTGATCCGCGAGGCGGGCATCCCGCACGTCGTGACGCTCCAGGACTACTTCCCGCTGTGCTCGACGTTCCGGCTGCTCGACGCGACCGGCCGGGTGTGCCTGCGCCGCGAGATCGGCGCGGACTGCATGGCGAGCGTCGCCGCCGAAGCGCGCCCGCCCGGGGCGCTGATCGAGGCGACGATCATGCACGCGCTGCGCCGCGTGCCGGAGCTCCCGGGCGTCGACCGCCATCGCTGGGTGCGGCGCGTCGCTCGCCGCGCGGTCGCCCATCGCCGCCGGGCGCTGCCGCACCCGCCGCTCGCGCCGGACGCGTTCCAGCGCCGCCGCGAGCGGAACGTCGAGCGCTTGTCGGCGGCGGGCGCGGTGCTCGCGATGTCGCACCGCGTCGAGCAGATCTACGGCCAGCTCGGCGTCGACCCGGCGCTCCTGCGCACGGTCCATCTGACGCTGGCGCACGTCGAGCGCCTGCGTCCGCGGCTCTTCGACCCGGCTGCCACCCCGCTGACGTTCGTCACGCTCGCCGCACTCGAGTCCGAGTCGAAGGGCGCTCGCGTCGTGCTCGACGCCGTCGGCCGGCTCGGCGACCGCGCCGGCGAGTTCCGCGTGCTCGTGCTGGGCCACAT
>DASTWP010000268.1:0-3805 GCA_035765835.1 Solirubrobacteraceae bacterium | reverse complement strand
CTCCGGCGGGCCCGCGAGCTCGGGGAGGCGCTCGCAGACGCGCTCGACGGCGCGCGCGCCCTCGGCGCTCAGCGCGCCGCGCTCGCGCGCCTGGGCGAGCAGCGGCCGCACGCGCCGCTCGGCATAGAACGCCGGCCAGTCCGGGCAGTTGTCGTTCGGCAGCAGCAGCGGGCCGATGCGCGTCTCGGGTGGCGCGCCCCGGGCCACGGCGCCGAAGCGCTGCGCCCCCGCCGCGTGCACGGCCGCCAGACCGCGGCCGAGCTCCTCCTCCCCCGCCGCGGCGAGGCTTCCCTCCTCGATCCATTCGAGCGCGAGCAGCGCGTCGCTCGCGGCGAGCACGCGCGGCCCCCGCAGCGCACCGGGCTCGGCAAGCCAGGCGAGTCCCGCCGCCTCGCCCGCGTACTCGCCGGGCGCGGCGCCCGCGCGGGTCTTGACGAACGCCCGCCCGCCTGACTCGAGATCGACCGCGTAGGCGTCGTTGATGTCGCCGCCGCCGACGCGCCGCACGCCGGCCGCGCGCAGCCCCGCATCGGCGAGCGCGGCCGCGATGCCGCTCACGCCGCCGCGAGGCGCGGGCGGATGTCCTCGAGCAGCCCGCGGCAGGCGGCCTGCACGAGGTCGAGGACGTCGTCGAAGCCGCGCGCGCCGCCGTAGTACGGGTCCGGCACGTCGAGGTCACCGCCGGCGGAGGCGGGGTCGAACTCGCGCAGCAGCCGCACGCGGCGCCGCTCGTCCTCGCCGGGCGCGAGCGCGTGCAGCGCGGAGAGGTTCTCGCGGTCCATCGCGAGGATCAGGTCGAAGCGCTCGAAGTCCTCCGGCACGACCTTCCGCGCAGCGCCCTCGAGCACGATCCCGCGCCGGCGCGCGGCCGTCCGCGCCCGCAGGTCCGGGGCGGAGCCCGCGTGCCAGCCGCCGGTCCCGGCGCTGTCGATCTCGATCAGGTGCTCGAGCCCCTCCTCGCGCACGAGCGCGCGCATCACGCCCTCGGCGGTCGGCGAGCGGCAGATGTTGCCAAGGCAGACGAAGAGGATCCTCACCCCGCGTCCCCCAGCTCCAGTACGGCCAGGAACGCCTCCTGCGGGATCTCGACGCGGCCGACCTGCTTCATCCGCCGCTTGCCCTCCTTCTGCTTCTCGAGCAGCTTGCGCTTGCGCGTGATGTCGCCCCCGTAGCACTTGGCGATCACGTCCTTGCGGAAGGCCTTCACGGTCTCGCGGGCGATGATGTGCGAGCCGACGGCCGCCTGGATCGGCACGTCGTACTGCTGGCGCGGGATCTTCTCGCGCAGCTTCTCGGTCAGCGTGCGGCCGACCGCCTGCGCCTTCTCGCGGTGCACGACCATCGACAGCGCGTCGACCGGGTCGCCGGCGAGCAGCACGTCGAGCTTGACCAGGTTCGAAGCGCGCATGCCGATCAGCTCGTAGTCGAGCGACGCGTAGCCGCGCGTGCGCGACTTCAGCTGGTCGAAGAAGTCCAGGACGATCTCGGCGAGCGGCAGGTCGTAGGTGATCTGGACACGGTCGGCGCTCAGGTAGTGCATCCCGGAGTGATCGCCCCGGCGCTCCTGGCAGAGCTCCATCACGGCGCCGATGAACTCCTTCGGCGTCAGGATCGAGGCGCGGATGTACGGCTCGCGGATCTCCTGGATGCGCGCCGGGTCGGGCATGTCGCTCGGGGCGTGGACCTCGATCTCCTCGCCGTTGGTGAGCGTGACCTCGAAGCCGACAGAGGGCATCGTCGCGAGCAGGTCGAGGTCGTACTCGCGCTCCAGGCGCTCGCGCACGATGTCCATGTGCAGCAGGCCCAGGAACCCGCAGCGGAAGCCGAACCCGAGCGCGTCCGAGGTCTCCGGCTCCCACGTCAGCGCGGCGTCGTTGAGCACGAGCTTCTCCAGCGCGTCGCGCAGGTCCGGGTAGTCGTCCGAGTCGATCGGGAAGAGCCCGCAGAAGACCATCGGCTTGACCTCGCGGTAGCCCGGCAGCGGCTCGGTCGCGCCGCTGCCCTTGGTCGTCAGCGTGTCGCCGACGCGCAGGCGCGTGACGTCCTTGATGCCCGTGATCAGGTAGCCGACCTCGCCCGCGCGCAGCGCGTCGGTCGAGACCATCGTCGGGCTGAAGACGCCGATGTCGTCGATGTCGGCCTCGGTGCCGGCTGCCATCGCGCGGATCGCCTCGCCCTTGCTGAAGACGCCGTCGACGACCCGGATGTAGGCGATCACGCCGCGGTACTGGTCGAACTCGGAGTCGAAGATCAGCGCGCGCGGCGGTGCAGACGGGTCGCCCGCCGGCGGCGGCACCTTCGCGACGAGCTCCTCGAGCACGTCCTCGACGCCCTCGCCGGTCTTGCCGGAGATGCGCCGGATCGACTCCGCGGGCTCGCCGAGCAGCTCCGCGACCTCCTCGGCGACGCGCTCGGGCTCCGCGCCGGGCAGGTCGATCTTGTTCAGGCACGGGATCAGCTCGAGCCCGGCGTCCACCGCCAGGTAGGTGTTCGCGAGCGTCTGGGCCTCGACGCCCTGGCTCGCGTCGACGACCAGCAGCGCGCCCTCGCACGCCGCCAGCGAGCGGCTGACCTCGTAGGTGAAGTCGACGTGCCCGGGCGTGTCGATGAGGTGCAGCTGGTAGGTCTCGCCGTCGCGCGCCTTGTAGAAGACGCGTACCGCCTGCGCCTTGATCGTGATGCCGCGCTCGCGCTCGAGGTCCATCGAGTCGAGCACCTGCGCGCGCATGGCCCGCGGGTCGACGGTGTGGGTCATCTCGAGGATGCGGTCGGCCAGCGTCGACTTCCCGTGGTCGATGTGGGCGATGATCGAGAAGTTGCGGATGTGTGCCTGGTCGGCCATGCGTGCGCGCTACAGGGTACGAGCGAGGGCGCGGCCGGCTCAGCCGGCGCCGTTGGGCGATGCCGCCCGCTGCGCCCGCGCGCGTGCGAGCCGCGCGCCGACGCGCTCCTGGATCTGGCGCGCCTCGGGGATCGCCATGTGGTGCACGGCATAGCCGTAGAGCGCGAGGCCGGCGCAGATCCCGCCGCCGACCGTGACGATCTCCGCCGGCAGCGAGCGCCCCAGCGCCGCATCGAGCCCCCACCAGACCAGGTACGCCACGACGCCCATCAGCATCGCCGCGCCGGTCATCGCGACCACCGTGGCGATCGTCTCGCGGCCGTCGAGGCGGCCGTGGAGCTCCCGGCGCAGGTAGATGCCCTGCGTGATCGTCATGCCGGCGCTGGCGACCGCCGTGCCGATCACGAGGCCCGCGATCCCGAGCGGCTTGTACAGCGCGACGCTGAGGATCGCGTTCACCACGAGGTTCGCGGCCGCCAGCGCCGTCGGCACCCACGGCCGCTGGAGGCTGAAGAACGTGCGCGTCAGCAGCAGGTTGGCGCCGGCGAACGGCAGGCTGAAGGAGAACCAGAACAGGGCGGTCGCGGTGTCGTGCGTGGAGTGCCCGGTGAACGCCCCGCGCTGGTAGACGAGGCGGGTGATCGGCTCGGCGAGCGCGAGCGTCAGCGCCGCAGCGGGGATCAGCAGCAGGAAGATCTGGCGCGTGCCGGTCGCCATCGTGGCGCGCAGGCCGTCGAGGTCGCGGCGGGCGGCGAAGCGGCTGAGCGTCGGGAACAGCACCGTCGCGACCGCGACCGAGAACATCCCCTGGGGCAGCATGTAGATGCGGAACGCGGCGTCGATGGCGCGCGGCGCCCCGGTCGAGACCAGCGTGCCGAGGCTCGAGTTGATCAGCAGGTCGAAGTTGATGACGCCGAGGCCGATCGTCACGGGCAGCATCAGCGTCAGCACCTGCCGGATGCG
>DASTWP010000267.1:0-2308 GCA_035765835.1 Solirubrobacteraceae bacterium | reverse complement strand
CGAGGCGCAGGTGCAGGCGATCGAGCGCTGCGTCGAGACCGCCAAGCGGGTCGCCGTGCGCGGTGCCGACGCGGTCGTCCTGATCGACACGCTCGACGGCCTCGCGCCCGCGGCCGCACGCCGGATCATGGCCGCCGCGCGCAACCTCGCCGAGTCCGGCAGCCTCACGATCGTCGCGACGGCCGCGGAGCCGGTCGGCGGAGAGACGACGGTCGTCGCGCTGGATCGCGCGCTGACCGCAGCCGGGCGCTTCCCGAACCTCGACCTCGCCGCGAGCGGCACGCTGCGGCCCGAGCTGCTCGTGGGGGAGGGCGGCGCGCGCGCGATCGCCGAGGAGCACGCGAAGGTGGGCGCGTAGCGCCCACGCCGCTTCAGCGCGGGATGTAGGCGACCCGGCCCCAGGAGGGCTCGGGCGCGAGCTCGACGGGCTCGCCGTCGCGGTCGGGCTGGATGTAGCTGAACGAGTGCGCCTCGGCGTCGAAGCGGACGTCGAGCTCGCCCTCCTTCACGCGCTGGTCCAGCCACGCCGAGCGGAACACGAGCCGCCGCAGCCAGTGCACGAGCGAGCGGTCGGACGGCCCGACGAGGTCGGGCCAGCAGTCGTTGACGTGCTCGCCGAGCGCCGAGGCCGGCTCGTGGATCTCGCCGTTGACCGCGAGGTTCACGAGGTCCTCGAGCTCGGGGTCCTCGAGGCGCCCGCCGACGAAGCCGAGCTTCAGGGCCGCCTGCTCGACCCGCTCGGCGAAGTCACGCTCGTTGAACGTGAAGCGCAGCTCGCCGTACTCGAGGACGAAGTCCTCTCCTGAGTCGTAGTTGCCGCGGCGGGTCGTGTCCATGGGTCGCATGGCCGCCCGTCGTGAGCGCGGTGGCGGCCGTCGGCATCCTAGGGGCGATCCCTTCACCGGCGGCAGGGCTGAACGGAAGGTTGCACGGATCTCGCCCCCCGCGCCCGCGCGCGCTGACACGGCGGGGAAGAACCGCGCCGGCGGGTGCCCTAGCGGGGGCATGACGCAAGACGCCGACACCATCCTCGTCGTCGAGGACGACGCCGCGACGCGGACCTTCCTCGCCGACAACCTCACCGCCGACGGCTACGAGCTGCTGGTCGCCGAGAGCGCCCGCGAGGGCCTGCGCCTGCTGGAGACGAAGTTCCCCGACCTCGCGGTGCTGGACGTCGGGCTGCCGGACGGCTCGGGCCTCGACCTCGTGCGCCGGGTGCGCTCCGCCGACGGCGTGGCGAGCCGCATCGACCCGTCGCTGCCGCTGCTGGTGATCAGCGGCCGCGACGGCGAGCTCGACCGGCTGCGCGGCTTCGAGCGCGGCTGCGACGACTACGTCTGCAAGCCATTCTCGTATCCGGAGCTGCGCAGCCGCGTCGCGGCGCTCCTGCGCCGTGCGAGCCGCCGCCCCGGTGAGGGGCGCCTGCGGGTGGCGGACCTCGAGATCGATCCGCCGTCGCGGGCGGTGACGCTGCGCGGCGCGCCGGTCGAGCTCTCGCAGAAGGAGTTCGCGCTGCTGCGCACGCTTGCGAGCGACCCGACGCGCGTGTTCACCAAGGAGGAGCTGCTGCGCACGATCTGGGGCTTTCGCAGTCTCGGGACGACGAGAACTCTGGACTCGCATGCGTGCCGGCTGCGGCGCAAGCTCGAGCTCCACGGCGACCGCTTCGTCGTCAACGTCTGGGGCGTCGGGTACCGGCTCGTGGACGGGCCGCGGGAGGCGCCGTGAGCGCCGCGGCGCTCGCGTGGCCGGTAGCGGTCGCGGGTGCGGCGCTTGCGGCCGCGCTCGCGGTCGAGCTGCGCCGGCGCGCCGAGCTGGTCGCGCGCGCCTGCCACGAGTTGCGCGGCCCGCTGACCGCCGCGCACCTCGCGCTGCACGGCGCCGCGGTCGCGGCGGGCCCGTCGAGCCTGCGTGTCGAGGCGGCGGGCTTCGAGCTGCGGCGTGCGGGGCGCGCGCTCGAGGATTTGGCGGCTGCCCGCCGCGGCGCTCGCGCCGGCGACCGTTCGGAGCC
This sequence comes from Solirubrobacteraceae bacterium, assembly GCA_035765835.1. GTDB lineage: Bacteria > Actinomycetota > Thermoleophilia > Solirubrobacterales > Solirubrobacteraceae > JAOPZW01. Next base: position 297 of record DASTWP010000267.1, on the reverse strand, counting down.
GGTCGAGCTCGGCGAGCTGCTGCGCGCGCAGGCCGCGGCGTGGGAGGCGGTCGCCCGCGCGGCGGGCGCCGAGCTGCGGGTCGGGCCGGTGCCGCCTGCGGCGGTCGTGCACGGCGACCCGGTGCGGATCGCGCAGGCGCTCGGCAACGTCGTCGCGAACGCGATCGAGCACGGTGGCGGCGTCGTGCGCGTCCAGGTCGGGCGCGCCGCGGGGCGCGTGCGCGTGGAGGTCGCCGACGGCGGCCCGGGCCTTCCGGCCTCGGTGAGCACGCTCGCGCGCCGGCCGCGGGCGGGCCG
>DASTWP010000266.1:0-2236 GCA_035765835.1 Solirubrobacteraceae bacterium | reverse complement strand
TGTCGTTGTGCAGGATCTTGATCGTCAGGTACTCACGCTTCTCGCCGAGAACTTCCTTCTTCTCGCGCTTGACGACCGTCCCAGCACCGTGGTGGGGATACACCACCTTGTCGCCGACCTTGTACAAGTGCGCCTCTTTCTATCCGTAGTCGCGAAAGCGCCGGCGGCCTCGAGGGCTCCACCGGCTGGAGTTCCAGGGTAGCAGAAACCCTGCAAAAACGCCATTTTTCGGCAAAATCCCTGCTAGTTGCGCGCTTCCGTCAACCCCCGGCCGAGCGCCTGGCGCAGCGTCTCGGATCCGGGTCCCAGAACGACCGAAACGCCGAATTTGCGGCATTCCTCGAGCCGCCGGTCGGTCTGGGTCGCGGGCCGCAGCCGGCCGGTCAGGCCGATCTCGCCGAAGGCGGCATGGCCTTCCCGGACCGGGACGCCCTTGGCCGCGGAGGCGATCGCGAGCGCGATCCCGAGGTCGGCGCCGGGCTCGTCGATCCGCACGCCGCCGGCGACGTTGACGAACACGTCGGCCGTGCCGAGCGCCAGCCCGGCGTGCCGCGACAGCACGGCGACGATCATCGCGAGCCGCTTCGGGTCGACGCCGGTGCCGACGCGGCGCGGCATCGCCAGGTCGGTCGGCGCCACGAGCGACTGGATCTCCAGCAGCAGCGGCCTCGTGCCCTCGAGCGTGCAGGCGACGGCCGCCCCCACCTCGCCCGCGTGCGTCTTGCCGAACACCTCGGACGGGTCGGGCACGCCGACCAGCCCCGCGCCGGTCATCTCGAAGACGCCGAGCTCGTTCGTCGAGCCGAAGCGGTTCTTCACGGCCCGAAGCACGCGGTGCTCCTGGTAGCGGTCGCCCTCGAACTGCAGGACGCAGTCGACGAGGTGCTCGAGCACCCGGGGGCCCGCGACAGAGCCGTCCTTCGTCACGTGGCCGACCAGGAAGGTCGCGACGCCGTTCTCCTTCGACACGCGCAGCAGCCGGCCGGCAGCCTCGCGCACCTGCGACACCGACCCGGGCGCGGACCCGATCTCCTGCGACCAGAGGGTCTGCACGGAGTCGATCACGCACACCGCCGGGCGCTCGCGCTCGAGCGTGTCGCACACCGTGTCGAGCTCGGTCTCGGCGAGGATCTCGACCGCGTCGCAGCCGCCGAGCCTCGCCGCACGGAGCTTCACCTGCGCCACCGACTCCTCGCCGGTGACGAGCAGCGCGCGCCGATCCTGCGAGATCGCGCCGAGCGCGGAGAGCAGCAGCGTCGACTTGCCGACGCCGGGCTCGCCGCCCACGAGCACCAGAGACGCAGGCACGAGGCCCCCGCCGAGCACACGATCCAGCTCGGCGACCCCGGTCGGGATGCGCTCGGACTCCTCGGCCACCACCTCGACGAGACGCAGCGGCGCCCGCGCCGGGCCACGCGCAGCGGTCGCCCTGACCGGCGCCTCGGCGTGCATCGTCCCGAACGCGCCGCAGCCGGGGCAGCGGCCGAGCGGGCGCATCGACGCCGTTCCGCACTCGGTGCAGACGTGCTGGATCGGAGCGGTCTTCGAGCTCTTCATGCGTTGACCACGCGCTGACCGGGCGTGGTGGGCGAGTGCCGCGCAAGGACGCAGGGAGCGGGAATAGCGGCGCTACTGCCGGGACCGAGGACGCCGCGCGGTGCCGCCGAGCGCGGCCGGGCAGCCCGTGCTTCGCCGCGTGGAGAGTTCGCTTGGAAGGCCACGGGTGGACCACCGTACTCCGACGTCCCGACGGCATCGCGCCGGCTTCGTGACAATTGATCCCCATGCGCAGGCAGAAGGAGGTCGTCGAGCAGTGCGCGGCAGTCGAGGGCGAGGCGCGCGGCGCGCTGCTCTGGGCGCTGCAGCTCGCGGAGCTGCCTCCGTACGACGAGCCGTTCGCGCCGGAGGCGCTCGCGACGGGCCTCGCCGGCGCGCAGCTCCGGGACGCCGCCGAGCTCGACCGCGCGCGGCAGTCGGCGCGGCTCTGGCACTGGCGCGCCCGCACCGCCGACCTCGCCGACGAGGGCGCGCCGGACCTCCCCGAGCGCTTCGCGTCCCTCGACCAGGCGGTCGCGGCCGCCGCAGTGCGCGGCCACGAGCGCGGGCTCCTGCCCCAGCCCCTCCGCGGCGACTTCCGCGCGTACGGCAAGATCTATCGCCACCTCGGGGCGGACGAACGTGCCGAAGCGCACGCAATCGCCGCCGAGCGCCATCACGCCCTCGCGTGGCTCTGCGG
>DASTWP010000265.1:0-4744 GCA_035765835.1 Solirubrobacteraceae bacterium | reverse complement strand
GCTCGCGCCGCACGCGGTCGCGGTCAGCGCATTGAGGATCGGCCAGTCGGCGATGGCGTCGGAGCCGTCGCGCATCGCCTCGGTCTCGCGCTCGGGCGAGGCGACCGAGCCGGCGTCGAGGTGGTCGCGGCCGATCACGATCGGCCCGCGCAGCTCGCCGGAGGCGACCATCTCGTTGAAGCGCACGCCGGCCTTGTCGCGCTCGCCCATCCCGAGCCAGCAGATCCGCGCCGGCAGGCCCTGGAAGTGCACGCGTTCGCGCGCCAGGCGGATCCAGCGCGCGATGTGCTCCTGGTCGCCGAAGAGGTCGAGGATCGCGCGGTCGGTCGCCGCGATGTCCGCGGGGTCGCCCGACAGCGCCGCCCAGCGGAACGGGCCCTTGCCCTCGCAGAAGAGCGGGCGGATGTAGGCGGGGACGAAGCCGGGGTAGGAGAACGCGTCCTTGTCGCCGTGCGCCTGCGCGAGCCCGCGCAGGGCGGTGCCGTAGTCGAACGCCTCGGTGCCCTTCTGCTGCAGCGCGCGCATCGCGCCGACGTGCGCGAGCGCGCTCTCGCCGACCCGGCGCAGGTACTCGTCCGGGTCGCTGCTGCGCAGGGCGTCCGCCTGCTCGACGGTCAGCCCGGCCGGGACGTAGCCGTTGAGCGGGTCGTGCGCGCTCGTCTGGTCGGTGACGACGTCGATCTGCACGTCGCGGCGGGCCAGCTCCGGGACGATCTCGGCCGCGTTGCCGAGCAGGCCGATCGACAGCGCGCGGCCCTCGCCGCGCGCGCGCTCCAGGCGCGCGAGCGCGTCGTCGAGGTCCGCGGCGCGCTCGTCGAGGTAGCCGGTCGCGATCCGGCGCTCGATGCGCTGCAGGTCGACCTCGATGCAGAGCGCCAGGCCGTCGTTCATCGTCACCGCGAGCGGTTGCGCGCCGCCCATCCCGCCGAGGCCGGCGGTCACCACGAGCCGCCCGCGCAGCGTGCCGCCGAAGCGCTTGCTCGCGATCGCGGCGAACGTCTCGTAGGTGCCCTGGAGGATCCCCTGGCTCCCGATGTAGATCCAGGAGCCGGCGGTCATCTGCCCGTACATCATCAGCCCGGCCGCGTCGAGCTCGCGGAAGTGCTCCCACGTCGCCCATTGCGGCACGAGGTTCGAGTTGGCGATCAGCACGCGCGGCGCGGCCTCGTGCGTCTCGAACACCGCGACCGGCTTGCCGGACTGCACGAGCAGGGTCTCGTCGTCGCGCAGGCGCATCAGCTCGCGCTTGATCGTCGCGAGGCTCGCGTGGTCGCGCGCGGCCTTGCCGATGCCGCCGTAGACGACGAGGTCCTGCGGGCGCTCGGCGACGTCCGGGTGCAGGTTGTTCTCGAGCATCCGCAGCGCGGCCTCCTGCTGCCAGCCGCGACAGCGCAGCTCGGTGTCGACCGGTGTGCTCACAGCGTCCTTTCGTTCGTGTCCGAATCTACGCCAGCACGCCCGTGACCGATTCCGCGGCAGCGCGCACCGCGCCCTCGCGAACGAGCCCGACCGCGGACTCGATCTCCGGCGCGAGGAAGCGGTCGGGGCCGGGCCCGGGGGCCACCTCGCGCAGCGCCGCGATCACCGCGCCCGTCGCGGTGGCCGGCTCGAGCGGGGCCCGGAGCTGGGTCCCGCGCGCCGCGGTCAGCAGCTCGATCGCCAGCACGCGCGTGAGTCCGTCGACCGAGCGGCGCAGCTTGCGCGCTGCCGACCAGCCCATCGCCACGTGGTCCTCCTGCATCGCCGAGCTCGGGATCGAGTCGGCGCTCGCGGGCGCCGCCAGGCGCTTCATCTCCGAGACGATCGCGGCCTGCGTGTACTGGGCGATCATGTGCCCGGAGTCGACGCCGGGATCGTCCGCGAGGAACGGCGGCAGCCCGTGGCTGCGCGCGGGGTCCAGGAAGCGGTCGGTGCGCCGCTCGCTCATGCTCGCCACGTCGGCGGCGGCGATCGCGAGGAAGTCGAGCACGTAGCCGACGGGCGCGCCGTGGAAGTTGCCGTTGGACTCGACGCGGCCGTCCAGCGTGATCACCGGGTTGTCGATCGCGGCCGCGAGCTCGCGCTGCGCCACGAGCGCGGCGTGCTCGAGCGTGTCGCGCGCCGCGCCGTGGACCGCGGGCGCGCAGCGCAGCGAGTAGGCGTCCTGCACGCGCGTGTCCTGTGGGCCGCGGTGGCTCGCGACGATCGGGCTGCCTGCGAGCAGCGCGCGGACGTTCGACGCCGACGCGGCCTGGCCGGGATGGGGGCGCAGCTCCTGGAGGTCGGCGGCGAAGACGCGGTCGGTGCCGAGCAGTCCCTCGACGCTCATCGCCGTGGCGATGTCGGCCGTCGTGAGCAGCGCGCGCAGGTCGGCGATCGCGAGGACCAGCATGCCGAGCATCCCGTCGGTGCCGTTGACGAGCGCGAGGCCCTCCTTCTCGCGCAGCTCGACCGGCTCGATGCCGTGCTCGCGAAGGACCTCGGCCGCCTCGCGCACCGCGCCGCCGGCGTCGTGAACCGGGCCCTCGCCCATCAGCGCGAGCGCGCAGTGCGCGAGCGGCGCCAGGTCCCCCGAGCAGCCGAGCGAGCCGTGCTCGTGGACGACCGGCGTGATGCCGGCGTTGAGCATCGCCGCGTAGCCCTGCGCCGTGACCGGGCGGACGCCCGTGCGGCCCGTGGCCAGGGTCGCGAGGCGCAGGAGCATCATCGCGCGCACGACCTCGCGCTCGACCGGCGCGCCGGTGCCGGCGGCGTGGCTGCGGATCAGGCTGCGCTGGAGCTGGGTGCGGCGCTCGACCGGGATGTGGCGGGTGGCAAGCGCGCCGAAGCCGGTCGAGACGCCGTAGTGCGGCTCGGCATCGTCCGCGAGCGCCTCCACGATCCCGCGGCTCTCCTCGATCGCGGCGAGCGCTTCGGCGGAGATCTCGACCGTGGCGTCGCCGCGTGCGACGGCGACGACCTCTTCGAACGCGAGCGGGGCCTGGCCGATCGTGACGTGCGCCATGCAGGGATTGAATGCCACGCCTGGGGCGCCGTGGGCGCCGGGCCCGCCAAGTCGTCTCACATGTGAGACAGTGACCGCGGAGATGGCGCCCGCCCCCGCAGCCGGTCACGCGCTCGACGTCCTCGAGCTGCTCGCGCGCCACGCGGCGCCACTCCCGGCCGCGGCGATCGCCCGCGAGCTCGGCCTGCCGCGCTCCAGCGCCTACCGCCTGCTCGCGCTGCTCGCCGAGCGCGGCTACGTGGCCCATCTCGCCGAGGAGCGACGCTACGGCCTCGGCGTCGCCGCCTTCGAGCTCGGCTCCGCCTACGCGCGCCGCGAGCCGCTGCGCTGGGTCGCGCAGACCGTGCTCGCCGACCTCGTCGAGCGCACGCGCCAGAACGGCCACTTCGTCGTCCTGCACGGCCGCGACGTGCTCTACGTGATCGAGGAGCGCGCGCCCGGCCGCCCGAGCCTCGTCACCGACGTGGGGGTGCGCCTGCCCGCACCGCTGACCGCGAGCGGCCTGGCGATCCTCGCGGCGCTGCCGTCGCGCCAGCTCCGCGCGCTGTTCCCCTCGCGCCGCGCGCTCGTGCGCCGCCACGATGCGGGCCCCGCGTCGCTCGCCGACCTCGACCGCCTGCTCGTCGACGCCCGCCGCGACGGCTTCGCGCACGAGCACGGCTCGGTCACGCCCGGCTTCGCCTCGGTCGCGGCGCCCGTGCGCGACCACAGCGGCCACCCGGTCGCCGCGGTCGCGCTGACCTACCGTGCCGCCGAGGTCGATGACGCCACCCGCCGGACGCTCGCCGGCGCCGTGATCGCGGCCGCCGCCAAGGTTGGCACCCGCATCAGAGGCACAGGGAGCCGTACCGACTAATGGCTCCATAGGAGCCAAAAACCCGTACAGCTCCGCCGCTTCAGGGTCGCTCGACCACGACCGTCGTGGCCTTGATGACGGCGGTCGCGGGGTCGCCGGGCTTGAGGTCGAGCTGGTCGGCGGCCTCGCGGGACATCAGCGAGACGATCCGGTGCGCGCCGCAGGCGAGCTCGACCTGCGCCATCACGCCGTCGCGCTGGACCGCGAGCACCACGCCCTGGAGGCGGTTGCGCGCGCTCGAGCGCCCGCCGCCGGCGCGCTCGCGCAGCAGTCGCGCGAGCTCCTCGGAGCCGATCCAGCGCCGGCCCCCGCGGCGCTCGAACGCCACGCGCCCGTCGCGCTCCCAGCGGCGCAGCGTGTCGACGCTGACGCCGAGCGCGTTGGCGGCGGCGCCGATGCGGATGAGGTCCTCCATCGCCTCGCGACCCTACCTCGGCACCAGCCGCGTCACGGTCGCCTTCCAGGTCGCGATCGTCGGCGCACCCGGCCGCAGCCGCAGCCGCGCGACGGAGTCGCTCGTCACCTCGGCCGCCAGCGGCGCCGGCAGCGCGAGCGCGATGCGCGCGCGCGTTCCGAGCGCGGTCACGCCGGTGACGGTGGCGTGCAGGCGGTTCTGCGCCGAGACGGGCTCGGCCCGGGCGGCAGGGTCCGCGAGCGTCACGTCCCAGGGGTGCACGACGGCGGCGACCGGTCCCTGCGCCACGTCGGAGGAGAGCACCTCGCCGCCGCCCTCCAGGACGACCGCCGTGAGCCCGTCCTCGCGGCGCCGCGCGAACCCGGGCAGCACGGACGCACCGGTGAAGCCGGCCACGAACGCGCTCGCCGGCGCGCCCGCGAGCTCGGCCGCCGTGCCGCGCTGCACGATCCGCCCCTCGTCGATCACCGCCACCTCGGCTGCGATCTCG
>DASTWP010000264.1:0-7366 GCA_035765835.1 Solirubrobacteraceae bacterium | reverse complement strand
GACGAGCAGAGGTCGGTCGACTGCTTGCCGAGGTTCAGCTTCTCGTAGACCGGCGCCGGCGCCGCCGCCCAGCCCAGGCGGATCCCCGGCGAGAGGATCTTCGAGAAGGTCCCCAGGTAGATGACCATCTCGCCGCCGTCGAGCGAGCGCAGGGTGGGCAGCGCCTCGCCCTCGTAGCGCAGCAGTCCGTAGGGGTTGTCCTCGAGCACGAGCAGCTCGCGCTCGCGCGCGATCGCCACGAGCCGCCGCCGGCGCTCGAGCGACATCGTGACGCCGCCCGGGTTCTGGAAGCTCGGGATCGTGTAGACGAACTTCGGCGTGCGGCCCTCGCCGTCGAGGCGCCCGAGCACCTCCTCGAGCTCGTCGATCAGCATGCCCTCGCCGTCCATGCCGACCTGCACCACGTCGGCCTCGTAGGCCGAGAACGCAGGCACCGCGCCCGGATACGTGGGCGCCTCGGCGACGATCACGTCGCCCGGGTCGATCAGCGTCTTGCAGACGAGGTCGATCACCTGCTGCCCGCCGGTAGTGACGAGCAGGTCGTCGGGGTCGACCGCCGTGCCCTCGGCGGCCATCACCTCGACGATGCAGTCCTTGACGGTGGCGATGCCCTCGGTCGGGCCGTACTGCAGCGCCTTCGCGGCGGCGCTCGCGGCCACCTTGCTCATGACGGCGGCGAGCGACTCGGCCGGGAACGTCGAGGTGTCCGGCAGGCCGCCGGCCAGCGAGATCACCTCCGGGCGCTCGGTGATCGCCATCAGGTCGCGCATCGCCGAGGACTTCATGACCTTCGTGCGCCGGGCGAACAGGCCCGCGTAGCGCTCGAGGTCACGAGCGACGAACCCCGCCCCGCGGCCCTTGTCGTCTATCGTCATGGCGCAGGGACCGTACTCGACGTGAAGCTGTTCCTCGACCTCCTCCAAGGGGCCGGGCTGGCCGCTGCGGCCGGCATCCGCCCGTTCCTGCCGACGCTCGCCGCCGGCGCGCTGGCGGCTGGGAACGTGGGCGTGGACTTCGACCACACGAAGTTCGCGTTCCTCGAACGGGCGTGGTTCCTGGCGATCGTCGCGGCCGCGCTGCTCATCGCAGTGGTCTTCCGCCGCGCGCTCGAACGTCCTGCCGCCGCCTCCGCGCTCGCGGGCATCGGCGTCGGCCTCGGCGCCCTGCTGTTCGCCGGCTCGCTCGCCGACCGCCACCACACGTGGTGGTACGGCCTGCCGCTCGGGATCGCCTTCGGCCTGCTCGGCAGCGCCGCCGCGCGCAGCCTTTTCACGCGTGTGCACGCGCGCCTGGACCGCGACGCCCAGGGCGCGCTGCCGGTCTACTTCGACGGCAGCTCGCTCGTGCTCGGCGCGCTGGCGGTGCTGATCCCCCCGATCAGCCTCGTGGCGCTGCCGTTCCTGGGCTGGCTGCTCAGCGGCGGCCGGCGCCGCGCGCAGCGCAAGTACGCGGGCCTGCGAATCCTGCGGTGAGCGCGAAGAAGCTCGTGCTGGCCGTCATCGACGGCCTGAAGCCGAGCATGCTCGAGCGCGCGGCCTCGACCGGCCGCGCGCCGGCCCTGAAGGCCGTGATGGACCGCGGCACCTACGTGCCCGCCTGCTGCGCCGCGTTCCCGTCGGTGACCCCGGTCTGCGCGGCGACGATCGCCACCGGCGTGCGCCAGGACGAGCACCACATCGCCTCGATGAACTGGTACCACCGCGACGAGCAGCGCTACGTCGAGTACGGCTCGAGCTTCAGCGCCTCGCGCCGCTTCGGCGTCGCCCGCCAGCTCAACGACACCGTCTACAACATGAACCTCGAGCACCTGCCGGCCGATGTGCCGACGGTCTTCGAGTCGCTCGACGACGCGGGCGTGCGCACCGCCGGCACGACGTACCTCATGTACCGCGGCCGCCACGAGCACAAGCTCTCCCGCGCGACCGCGCTGACGCGCTTTGCGGCGACCGTGATGCGCAAGCCGGTGATGGGCCCGCGCGAGCTGTTCTACGCGGACGTCTTCGCCAGCCGCGAGACCGGCTGCCGCTCGCAGCTCGGCCTGCCGGGCGTGCGCGACCAGCACGCCGGCTGCGTCGCGCACTACCTCGTCGAGCACGACCTCTTCGACTTCCTGCTGCTGTCGCTGCCGGACAACGACACGCACTCGCACAAGAACGGGCCGCACGCGCAGGTCGCCTCGATCGCGAACGCCGACCGCCAGCTCGAGCGGATGATGCACCCGGCGGGCGGGATCGACGCCTTCCTCGAGGAGCACGCGCTGATCGTGATGGCCGACCACTCGCACGCGCCGGTCGAGAAGCGGATCGACTTCTTCTCGGCCTTCCAGGACTGGCAGCTGCTGCCCGCGAGTGGCGCGGCGCGCGAGGAGGCGGAGATCGCGCTGTGCCCGGCGCAGCGCTCGGCGATGGTCTATGCGCTCGTGCCGGAGGGCCGCGACGCGCTCGTGCCCGACCTCGTGCGCGCGGCCGAGGCGCTCGAGGGCGTCGGGCTGGTGATGTGGCGCCCGGCGCCGCGCGAGGGCGCGATCCGCGGCGCGGGCGCCGAGCTGCGCTTCGCGCCCGGCGGCGACGTGCGCGACGAGCGCGGCCGGCGCTGGTCGGTCGACGGCGAGCTCGCCGTGCTCGATGCGCGGATCGAGGACGGCCTCTTGTGCGCCGAGGCCTATCCGGACGCGCTCGCGCGCGTGTGGGCGGCGCTGAGCTGCCCGACGTCCGGCGACGTGCTGCTTTCGGCCGCGCCGGGCTACGAGTTCCCGGACTGGGGCGGCGTCGACCACGTCGGCGGCGGCAGCCACGGCTCGCTGCACCGCAGCGACTCGCTCGGGGCGCTGCTGTTCTGCGGCGTCGAGGCGCCGCGCGCGGACGCGTGGTCGATCGCCGACGTGGCGCCGATGATCCGCGCCCATTTCGGCGCCGCATAGCTACCCTCAGCGGCGATGAGCGAGGACGCCGTCGCCGTCGCGCCGCTGAGTGGCCGCGCGCGTGTCAGCCGCGGGCTGCGCAGCCGCGAGAACTGGGTCGCGCTCGTGCGCTTCGCGCTCGTCGGCGCCAGCGGCTACGTCGTCAACCTCGCGGTCTTCGCCCTCGTCGTGCACGGCCTCGGCGCCGACTACCGCCTGGGCGCCGCGGCCGCGTTCGCCGTCGCGGTCACGAACAACTTCGCCTGGAACCGGCGCTGGACCTTCGACGCGCGCGACGGCCACGCAGGCTTCCAGGCCGCACGCTTCCTCATCGTCAGCGGCCTCGCATTCGCCGTCAGCCTCGGGGTGCTCCAGCTGCTCGTGGCCGGCGCCGCGATGCCGAAGCTGCCCGCGCAGGCGACGGCGATCGCCGTGGTCACGCCGTTCAGCTTCCTCGGGAACAAGCTCTGGAGCTTCGTGCCGTGAGAAGCCTCGCCGCGCTCGCCGCGGCGATCCTCGCGCTGCTGGCGCTGCCCGCCGCCGCCGGCGCGGCGAGCGACCTCGTCCATCCCCCGAGCCTCGACACGCCGCCCGCCGGCTATCGCCTGACGGGCAACCAGGTCGAGGCGGTCGCGGGGCGGGTGCCCAAGATCGTCAGGGCGGTCAAGGCCCATCCCGGCTCGTACCCGAGCGTCTGGACGAAGGGCCCCGGGCGCTGGCAGGTGAGCTGGTTCACCCGCGGCAAGCACTACAAGGAGATCGCCCAGGTCTCCGTCGACGACGCCTCCGGCAGGGTGCTCGAGGCCTGGACGGGCTTCCAGGTGCCGTGGACGATGGCGCGCGGCTACCCGGGGGCGTTCGGCCGCAAGGCGGACTCGCTCTGGATCTGGCTGCCGCTGACGATCCTCTTCGTCGCCCCGTTCGTGGACTGGCGGCGACCGCGGCGGATGCTGCACCTCGACCTCGCGGTGCTCGCCGCGTTCGGGATCTCGCTGGCGTTCTTCAACCACGCGAACATCTCCGCGTCGGTCCCGGTCGTCTACCCCCTGCTGGCGTACCTGCTCGTGCGGATGCTGTGGATCGGCCTGCGGCCACCCGGGCGCGCCCGCTCGGCCGAACCGCTGCGCCTGCTCGTCCCGGCCTCCTGGCTGGCGATCGCGACGATCTTCCTGCTCGGCTTCCGCGTCGGGCTGAACGTCACGAACTCGAACGTCATCGACGTCGGCTACGCGGGCATCATCGGCGCGCACAAGCTCAGCCACGGCCAGCCGGTGTGGGGCCACTTCCCCGCGGACAACCCGAGCGGCGACACGTACGGTCCCGTCGCCTACGCGGCGTACGTCCCGTTCGAGCGCATCTGGCCCTGGGCCGGGCGCTGGAACGGCCTGCCGGGCGCGCACGCCGCCGCGATCGCCTTCGACCTGCTGTGCGTCGCGCTGCTGTTCCTGATCGGCCGGCGCGTGCGCGGGCCGACGCTCGGCATCGCGCTCGCCTACGCGTGGACCGCGTTCCCGTTCACGCTCTTCGCGCTCGCGACGAACTCCAACGACGCGCTCGTGAGCGTGCTCGTGCTCGCCGCCCTCTACGCCGCGCTGCACCCGGCGCGCCGCGGCGTGCTCGTCGGGCTTGCCGGGCTGGCGAAGTTCGCGCCGCTCGCGCTCGCGCCGCTGTTCGCGATGCACGCATGGCCGCCGGGCCGCGGCGCGCGCACGTTCGCGCGCTTCGCCGCCGGCTTCGCGGTCGCGGTCGGCGCCTCGCTCGCGCTCGTGCTGTGGCACTCGAGCCTGCACACGTTCTACGACCGCACGCTCGGCTTCCAGGCCACGCGCGGCGCGCCTTTCAGTGTCTGGGGGCTCTACGGCGGCGGCTGGAGCATCGGCCAGCACGTGGTCCAGGCGGGCGCCGTGGCGCTGGCGATCGCGGTGGCGTTCCTGCCGCGGCGGCGCGACGCGATCGGGCTCGCCGCGCTGTCGGCCGCGGTGCTCGTCGCGCTGGAGCTGGGCGCGACGTACTGGTTCTACCTCTACCTCGTGTGGTTCGCCCCGCTCGTCCTCGTGGCCTCGCTGGGCGAGCCCGGCGCGGCCGTCACGGTCGCGGCGGCGCCGTCCACGGCTCGAGCACCTGCTCGATCGCATCGGCCCGCAGCGGTCGTGAGCAGCGGATGAGCACGCCGTTGAGCCACGGGTCGTCCTCGGCGGTTTCGAAGCGGACCGCCATGTGCGTGGCCATCGACTCGATCGCCTGCTCCTTGCGCACGCCGATCACGCCGCCGCGCGGGCCGGTCATCCCGACGTCGGTGATGTAGGCGGTCCCGCCCGGGAGGACGCGGGCGTCGGCGGTCGGGATGTGGGTGTGCGTGCCGACGACCGCGCTCACACGGCCGTCGAGGAACCAGCCCATCCCGACCTTCTCGCTCGTGGCCTCGGCGTGCATGTCGACGAGGATCTGGTCGGCCTTGCCCTTCATCTCCGCGAGCACCGCGTCGATCTCGACGAACGCGGGGCGGCCGGCGCGCAGGAACAGGTTGCCCGAGAGGCTCACCACGCCGAGGCGCACGCCGTCGCGCTCGACCACGCACCAGCCGTGGCCGGGCTGCGAGCGCAGGTAGTTCGCCGGGCGCACGATCTCGTGGCGCTCGTCGAGGTAGGCGTAGATCTCCTTGCGGTGATAGGTGTGGTTGCCGAGCGTGATCGCGTCGATGCCGGCCGCGAACAGCTCGTCGGCGATCTTCGGCGTGATGCCGAGCCCGCCGGCGACGTTCTCGCCGTTGACGACGACGAACGTCGGCTCGTAGCGCTCGCGCAGCGCCGGCAGGAGGCCCAGCAGCGTGCGCCGCCCGAGCCCCCCGACCAGGTCGCCGACGAACAGGATGCTCGCGGGGGCGTCGGGCACGGCGCATACTCTCGCGCACGAGGCAGATGAGCGACGAGCCGCAGCAGCGAGCGGAGGAGGAGCCGCTCACCGACGCCGACCTTTTCCTCGCTCGGGAGGCCTCGCCGCGGCCGCTCGTGCTGCCGCGCTGGGTGCAGCTCGTGCTGCTGCCGCTGGCGGTGCTCGGCGGCTGGGTGATCCTGCGCGCGGCCGGGCAGCTCGTCCTGATCTTCGCGCTGGCGGCGGTGCTGGCGCTGATCCTGAACCCGCTCGTCGCGCGCCTGCAGCGGCGGCGGCTGCCGCGCGGGCTGGCGATCCTGGCGGTCTACCTGAGCCTGTTCGCGCTCTTCGGCCTCGTCGGCTACCTGCTCGCCAACCCGGTCTCCAACCAGGTGCAGTCCTTCCAGCAGGATGTGCCGCGCATCACGCGGCAGGCGAACAAGCGCCTCGCGGACTTCCAGCGCTACCTCGACCGCAAGCACATCAACATCAAGGTCAAGGAGCAGGGCCAGACCGCGCTGCAGACGCTGCAGAAGCGCGTGATCGGCGGCACGGGCAAGATCGTCGCGTTCGGGACCGGCGTGCTCGAGAAGGTCGTGGCGGCGGGCTTCGCGCTGATCCTGATCCTCGTCCTGTCGGTCTACCTGCTGATCTACGGCGAGCGAATAGGCCGGCTCGTGCGCGCGGTGCTGCCGCCGAGCGACGGCACCGCCGCCGACGACTACCCGAGCCGCGTGCAGCGCGCCGTCGCGGGCTACGTGCGCGGGCAGCTGCTGTTCAGCGTCGCGATGGGGACGGGCGCCGGGCTCGGGCTGTGGATCTTCGGGCTGCTCGGCATCTTCCCGACGGGCGGCACGTACGCGCTGGCGTTCGGCATCTTCTTCGGCGTCGCCGAGCTGATCCCGTTCGTCGGTCCCTTCCTCGGCGCCCTGCCGCCGGTCGTCGTCGCGCTGTTCCAGGACCCGCTGACCGCGCTGTGGGTCGCGCTGCTGTTCCTCGCGCTGCAGCAGATCGAGGGCCACATCGTCGCCCCCAACGTCTTCGGCCGCACGCTGCGCATCAACCCGGTGCTCGTGATCCTCGCGCTGCTGCTCGGGGGCGAGGCGTTCGGCATCGTCGGCGCGCTCGTCGCGCTGCCGATCGCCGCGGTCGTGCGCGAGACGGTGCTCTACCTGCGCCGCCACGTCGTGCTCGAGCCGTGGGGGACGATGAGCCCGCTGCAGGTGATGGGCGTGCGCCGCCGCGCCGAGCCGGCGGCGGGCGAGCTGCGCTGCGCGGCCTGCTCCTCGCCCGCGGCGCCCGACGACGCCTACTGCCGTGCCTGCGGCGCGCCGCTCACGCGGCCGCCGGTAGCTTCCCCGCGGTGAGCACCGCGGTCGCCTCGCCGGCCCTGCGCGCCGACGGCGTGTCGAAGCGCTTCGGGCGCCGCGAAGCGCTGCGCGGCGTCGGCTTCGAGGCCGCCGCCGGCGAGGTCGTGGCGGTCATCGGCCCCAACGGGGCGGGCAAGACGACGCTGCTGTCGATCCTCGCGGGCATCCTGCCGGCGAGCGCCGGCACGGTCAGCCGCTCGCCGCGCGAGGTCGGCTGGGTGCCCCA
>DASTWP010000263.1:0-8135 GCA_035765835.1 Solirubrobacteraceae bacterium | reverse complement strand
GCTGATCGTGCTGGCGATCGCGCTCGGCGCGTACTACGCGTCGCAGACCGTCTACTTCGTCGGCGCCTCCGGCGACGGCTTCGTCGCCGTCTACCGCGGCGTGCCGTACGACCTGCCGGGCGGCATCTCGCTGTACACGCGCAACTACGAGTCCGGCGTCAGCGTCGCCTCGCTGCCGGCGGGCGAGCGGCGCCTCGTGACGGACCACAAGCTGCGCTCGCACGACGATGCCGCGAGCCTCGTGAGCGACATCGAGCTCGGGAAGCTGGAGGGCGCGAGGTGAGCGCGCGCAACCGCGAGCTGCTCGCGCTGATCCCGGCATCGCTGCTCGTGACGGGCGGCTTCGCCGCGGTCTTCATCCAGGAGAGCAACGTGCTCTCCAACGTCTCGGTGACCTACGGGGTGATCTTCCTCGCGCTCTGCCTCGCCGGGCATTTCGTGCTGCGCCTGACGCTGCCGCACGCCGACCCGTACCTGTTCCCGCTCGTCGCCGTGCTCGCGAGCTTCGGCCTCGTGATGGTCTACCGGATCGACGACACGCTGGCGCGCCAGCAGGCGCAGTGGTTCGTGATCGGGCTCGGCCTGTTCGCGGCGACGCTGATCCTGCTGCGCGACTACCGCCTGCTCGAGCGCTACCGGTACGTGATCGCGCTTGGGAGCATCGGGCTGCTGATCCTGCCGCGCCTGCCGGGGATCGGCTCGCAGACCAACGGCGCCTACCTCGGCATCCACGTCGGCGGCCTCACCTTCCAGCCCGCGGAGTTCGCGAAGATCGGGATCATCGTCTTCCTGGCGAGCTACCTGCGCGACACGCGCCAGCTGCTCGTCATCGGCGGGCGCCGCGTCCTCGGCGTCGCGATCCCGCCGCTGAAGCACCTCGGGCCGCTGCTGCTGATCTGGGGCGCGGCGATGCTGCTGCTGGTCTTCATCCGCGACCTCGGCTCGGCGCTGATGTTCTTCGGGGGCTTCCTGGCGATCCTCTACGTCGCGACCAACCGCGCCTCGTTCCCGGTCATCGGCCTGCTGCTGTTCGCGCTCGGCGCGTGGTTCGTCGGCACGCACGTCGGGCACGTGCACGACCGCGTGCTCGCCTGGGAGCACCCCTTCGACCAGGCGCTCTACAACAGGCCCGGCGGCAGCTACCAGGTCGCGCAGGGGCTGTTCGCGCAGGCCGACGGCGGGGTGCTCGGCAGGGGCTTCGGGCAGGCGCTGCTGACGGTCGACGGCGCGCACGGCCAGACCGTGCACATCCTCCCGGCGGCGCAGACCGACCTCATCTACGCGGTGATCGTCAACGAGCTCGGCCTCGCCGGCGCGTGCGCCGTGCTGCTCACCTACCTGCTGGTGATCTTCCGCGGGTTCAAGGTCGCGATGCTCGCGCGCGACTCGTTCTCGAAGCTGCTCGCGGCCGGGCTGACGAGCGTCTTCGCGCTGCAGGTGTTCGTGATCGTCGGCGGCGTGACGAAGGTGATCCCGCTGACGGGCGTCACACTGCCCTTCATCTCCTACGGCGGGTCGTCGATCGTCGCGAACTTCGTGCTGCTGGCGCTGCTGTTGCTCGTCTCCGAGCGCGCGCGGAGGCCCGTGTGAACGCCCCGATCGCCCGCGTCTTCGTCCTGATCGTCGCGCTCTTCGCGGTGCTGATCGCGTTCACCTCGCGCTGGGCGGTCTTCGACCAGAAGGCGCTGCAGGCCAACCCGCTCAACAAGCGCCAGGTGCTCGAGAACGAGATGATCGCCCGCGGCGACATCCGCGCCGACGACGGCTCGATCCTCGCGCGCAGCGTCAAGCGCCACGACGGCACCTACGTGCGCCGCTACCCGACGCCGTCGATCTTCGCGCACGCCGTCGGCTACTCGTTCCTGAACCCGGGGCAGGCGGGCCTCGAGAAGTCGCGCAACGACGAGCTCACCGGCAAGACCAGCGAGCTCTCGACGATCGCCGACCAGCTCGCCGGCAAGAAGCCGGTCGGGGACGACGTCTACACGACGCTCGACCCGCGTGCGCAGCGCGTCGCGCTCGCGGGCCTCGCCGGCCGCAAGGGCGCGGTCGTCGCGCTCGACCCGCACACCGGCGCGGTGAAGGTGCTCGCCTCCGTGCCCGGCTACGACCAGAACGCGCTGCAGAGCGCGAGCGCGACCGCGCGCCTGAACACGGCCCCGGACGCGCCGCTGTTCGACCGCGTCACACAGGCCGGCTACCCGCCCGGCTCGACGTTCAAGGTCGTCACCGCGATCGCGGCGCTCGACAGCGGCAAGTTCACGCCCGCCTCGACGCTCAGCGGCAAGTCGCCGATCACGATCTCCGGCACGCCGCTCTCGAACGACAACAACGAGCAGTTCGGGACGATCGACATGACGACCGCGCTCACGCAGTCGGTCAACACCTACTTCGCCCAGGTCGGCGAGCAGATCGGCAAGGCGACGCTGAAGAAGTACATGCAGCGGCTCGGCTTCGACCAGCCGGTGCCGATCGACCTGCCGACGGAGGCGCGCGCCTCCAGCGGCGAGCGCCTGCACGGCCGCATCCTCGACCCCACGAGCCGCTTCGTCGACGTCGGCCGCATGGCGATCGGCCAGGACAAGCTCGCCGTCACGCCACTGCAGATGGCGATGGTCGCAGCGGCGGTGGCCAACAACGGCGTGCTCGTGCGCCCGCACCTCACCGACCGCATCGTCGACCAGGACGGGCGCACCGTCCGGCGCATCGGCACGCAGGAGATCGACCGCGTCATGAGCGCGCAGACCGCCAACGAGGTGCGCGACATGATGAAGCAGGTCATCAAGGAGGGCACCGGCACGGCCGCCGCGCTCAGCGGCATCGACGTCGCGGGCAAGACCGGCACGGCGAGCGTCGGGCCGACGGGCGCGAACCTCACCCAGCCGTGGTTCATCGCGTTCGCGCCGGCGGACAACCCGAGGATCGCGGTCGCGGTGACCGTCGAGCGCTCCGTGGGCGGCTTCGGCGGCACCGTCGCCGCGCCCATCGCCAAGAACGTGATGGAGGCGCTGCTGCGGTGAGCGACCGGCTCGACACCGAGGCGATCGTCGACGGCCGTTACCGGATCGAGAACCGGATCGGCTCGGGCGGCATGGCCGACGTCTACTGCGCGACCGACCTGCAGCTCGGGCGGCGCGTCGCGCTGAAGGTGCTCTACCGGCGCTTCGCCGAGGACCAGGAGTTCGTCGAGCGCTTCCGCCGCGAGGCCTCGAGCGCCGCGGGCCTCCAGCACCAGCACGTCGTCGCCGTCTACGACCGCGGCGAGTGGGACGGCACCTACTACATCGCGATGGAGTACCTGGACGGGCGCTCGCTGAAGCAGCTGATCCAGCAGCAGGCGCCGCTCGCGCCGGCGGCGGCGATCGACCTCGCGATCCAGGTGCTGCGCGCGGCGCGCTTCGCGCATCGCCGAGGCGTCATCCACCGCGACCTGAAGCCGCACAACGTGATCGTCGAGGGGCCCGAGGCCGCCCCGCACGCGAAGGTGACGGACTTCGGGATCGCGCGCGCGGGCGCGTCGGACATGACGCAGACCGGCTCGATCATGGGCACGGCGCAGTACCTCTCGCCCGAGCAGGCCCAGGGCCACGCCGTCAGCGCCGCGTCCGACCTCTACTCGATCGGGATCATCCTCTACGAGATGCTCACCGCGCGGGTGCCCTTCGAGGGCGACAGCGCGGTGACGATCGCGCTCAAGCAGGTCAACGAGGCGCCGGTGCCGCCCAGCACGTACAACGCCGCCGTCACGCCGGAGCTCGAGGCGATCGTGCTGCGCGCGCTCGAGAAGGATCCGGCGCGGCGCTTCGGCGACGCCGACGAGTTCATCGCCGCGCTCGAGCACGCGCGCGCCGGCGTGCCCGACGACGCGGTCGCGCAGCCGACGGGCGCGATGCCGCCGGTCGTGCCGGCGCCCGTGCCCGTCGCCGAGCGCATCTATCCGGCCCAGCCGCTGCCGCCGCCGGAGGAGCGCGAGGGCCGCTGGTGGCTGTGGCTGCTCGCACTGCTGCTCGTCGTCGGCGCGATCGTCGCGGGCTTCGTCGTCCTCGGCGGCAAGAAGGTCACCGTGCCCGACGTCGTCGGCGCCGACCGGGCGCACGCAACCGCGCGCCTGCAGCAGGCGGGCTTCAAGGTCGACCCGCAGCCGCAGACGAGCCCGGCCCCGCCCGGGCGAGTGCTCGGGCAGGACCCGCTCGCCGGCGCGCGCGCGGACAAGGGCTCCACGGTCACGATCACGGTCAGCTCGGGGCCCGGGCAGGCGGCGATCCCGGACGTGTCCGGGATGAAGGGCTCGGCGGCGCGCGACGAGCTCAGACGGACGGGCTTCCGCGTGCAGATCGTGCGCAAGAGCGACGAGACGCAGCCGCCCGGGTACGCGATCGGCACGCGGCCGCCGCTGAACACGCAGGCGCAGCGCGGCTCGCTCGTGACGCTGTACGTCTCGAGCGGCAAGCCGCGGATCGCGGTGCCCGACGTGACCGGCCAGAACGTCGACGACGCCAAGACCAACCTCTCGGACTTCACGGTCGTGGTGAAGGAGAAGGTCGACGACAGCGCCGACCCGGGCACGGTGCTCTCGCAGGACCCCGCCGGCGGCGCGGTCGCGCCGAAGGGCACGAAGGTGACGCTCACCGTCGCCAAGGCGTCGGGCAAGGTCGAGGTGCCCGACGTGACCGGCCAGCGCGTGCAGGACGCGACGGCGGCGCTCCAGGACGCGGGCTTCAACGTCGCCGTGAAGCAGAAGGACGTCTCCGAGCAGGTGCAGGATGGCATCGTGATCTCGCAGAACCCCCGCGTCGGCAAGCACAAGAAGGGGGCGACCGTGCAGCTCACCGTCGGCCACTTCGTCGCGCCACCGACCAACACGACACCGACGACGACCACGACCACGCCGACCACGCCCGGGCAGTGAGGGTCGCGGTCCTCGCGGGTGGGCGCTCCTCGGAGCACGACGTCTCACTCGCCTCCGGCGCGTCGGTGCGGGCGGGGCTCCAGGCGGCGGGGCACGAGGTGCTGTGGGTGGCCCTCGAGCGCGACGGCACCTGGTGGCACGACGGCGAGGAGCTCACGCTGCGCCCCGGCCGCGGGCTGCTCGGGGCGGACGTCGTGTTCCCGGCGCTGCACGGCCCGTTCGGCGAGGACGGGACGGTGCAAGGGGTGCTCGAGCTGCTCGACGTGCCGTACGTCGGCTCGGGCGTGGGCGCGAGCGCGCTCTGCATGGACAAGGTGCTCTTCAAGGACCTGATGGCCGCGCACGGGCTGCCGCAGGTCCGCTACTGGCTCGTGGACGACGGGGTCGGCGACCGCGTGCGCGCCGAGGCGCCGTACCCGTGCTGGGTCAAGCCGGCTCGGCTCGGCTCGTCGGTCGGCATCGCGCGCGTCGGCTCGCTCGAGGAGCTCGGGCCGGCCGTGGCGCAGGCCGCCGCCCACGACCCGCGCGTGATCGTGGAGGAGAGCGGGCCCGGCCTCGAGGTCGAGTGCTCGGTGCTCGGCCACACGCACGCGCCGGAGACGAGCCGGCCGGGCGAGATCGTCCTGCTCAAGGGAGCGGGCTGGTACGACTACGAGGCCAAGTACGACGAGGGCGGGATGGACCTCGTGGTGCCGGCGCGGATCTCCGAGGCGGCACAGGCGCGAGTGCGCGAGCTGGCCGCGCAGGCGTTCACCTTGGCCGGCTGCTCCGGCCTCGCACGCGCGGACTTCTTCGTCGACGGCGAGTCCGTGCTGCTCAACGAGCTCAACACGCTGCCCGGCAACACGCCCACGAGCGTGTACGGCAAGCTCTGGGAGGCGGAGGGGCTGCCCTACCCCCAGCTCCTCGACCGCCTCGTCCGCATCGGCGTCGAGCGCCACGCGGCCGAGCGCGCGCACTCGTTCTAGGCGCCGAACGTCTCGCACACCCCCTATATGGGGGACTCCGGGACGTTCGTGGCGGGCGGGTCCTGCGGTTAGCCAGGCGCGCTGCCCGACGCAGCGCCGTACGATCGGCCTCGCCGTGGCGCTTGCGTAGCGATCTCCCGCCGGCGGCTCAGCGGTAGAGGAAGATCTCGCTGATCGACGCCTGCTCCTGGCCCGGCGGGAGCTTGGTGATCCAGACGAGGTAGTGGTCGAAGACCTGACCGTTGGTGGCGAGCGGCACGTCGTTGCGGGCCTGCGCCGACGGGATCGCGCCGATCTTCGTCCAGCCGTCGATCGATCCCGGGACCGGGCCCTTGGCGGCGTAGACGCCGCCGGTCCAGCCCGGCGTGGGGCTGAGGATCGTCATCCGCCGCGCGCCCTTCAGGCCGGGGGCGTCGACGTAGATGCCGACGCCCGGCTTGTTGAGGTTGCCGCCGTTGTAGTGCTCGGTCGACCACGACGAGTTCGGGTCGCGGTCGACCACCGCGGCGCGGTCGCTGTGGTGCTCGGCGCCGTCGCCGCCGTCGCCGGCCGGGTCGTAGTCCTCCGCGGCGTCCTGCTTGAGCCCCACCGCCACGAGCTGCGAGCCCTTGGGCGGCTTCGGCGCGCCCTGCGTGCCGGTGCCGCGCTGCGTGCGATCGGCGGCGAGCACGAGGGCGAGCGCCACGCACGCACCGATCACGAGCAGCACCGCGATCGCTCGCAGGGGGTCGCGCACGCGCAGCGGCAGGCGCCGGCGCGTGCTCGCGGGCAGCGTGCGCAGGACGGTCGTCGCCTCGCCGGTCACCTGGCCGGAGCGCGCCGTCTCGATCGCAAGCACGTCCTCGAGGTCGGCGATCATCTCGCGATGGCTGGGGTAGCGGCGGTCGAGCTCCTTGGAGGTCGCGCGATCCACGACCGCCGCGAGCGCGCTCGACACCTCGGGCCGGCGCATCTGCACGTCCGGCAGCTCCTCGCGGACGTGCCGCATCGCCACCGCGACCTGGTTCTCGCCGCGGAACGGCACCTCCCCGGTGAGCATCTCGAACAGCACGACGCCGAGCGAGTAGAGGTCCGACTGCGGCGTGACCGCGTGGCCGAGCGCCTGCTCGGGTGAGACGTAGTCAGTCGTGCCGAGCACGCGCCCGTCCGCGGTCAGGCCCTCGTCGGCGAGCTGGCGCGCGATCCCGAAGTCGGTGACGCGCGCGGTGCCCTCCTCGTCGATGAGCACGTTCTGCGGCTTGACGTCGCGGTGGACGATGCCGTGCTCGTGCGCGGCGCCGAGAGCGCGCGCGATCTCGATCGCGTAGGCGACCGCCTCGACGACGGGCAGCCGCCCGAGGCGGCGGATGCGGCCCTTGAGCGTCTCACCCTCGACGTACTCGAAGACGATGTAGGGCAACGGGTGCTCGGGATCGAGGTCCTCCGCGGCGTCGATCACGCCCACTATGTAGGGGTGGTTGAGCTGCGCGACCGCCCGCGCCTCGCGGCGGAAGCGCTCGAGCTGGTCCTCGTCGCCGGCGATCTCGCGATGCATCAGCTTGATCGCGACCTGGCGCTCGAGCACGGTGTCGAAGGCGCGGTAGACGGTCGACATCCCGCCGGTGCCCACGAGCGCGTCCAGGCGGTAGCGGCCCGAGAGCAGCGTGCCGACCTGGGAGCTCATGTCTTTATTGTGGGGATGTGGGCGCCGTTCATGTCCGGTACTACACGGACCCGTCCTGCCCGTGGTCGTGGGCGGCCGAACCAGCGGTGCGACGGATCCAGACCGAGTTCGGCGACCAGGTCCGGATCACCTACGTCATGGGCGGCCTGGCACGGGAGTTTCAGCGCCCGTTCGGCGAGCTCCCGGACGTCCTCGACGCCGTCGCCGAGACCGGCATGCCCGCCGACCCGCGCCTTTGGCTGGACCGGCCGCCGTCGAGCTCGTACCCCGCCTGCCAGGGGGTCAAGGCGGCGGCGGAGCAGGGCCTCGACGGCCGGTACCTGCGCGTGCTGCGGGAGGGCCTGATGCTACGCGGTCAGGCGCTCGACACGGGCCCCGCCCTGGTCGATGCCGCGCGGCAGGTGGACGGGATGAACGTCGAGCGCTTCGAGATCGACCTGCGTTCGCACGCGATCGTCGAGGCGTTCGGGGCCGACCTCGAGCGCGCGCGGGCGGCGGCGCCCGAGGGGCGCGAGCGCGTGCCGTTCCCGTCGTTCGAGGTCGATGGCGGCGGCAGCGCGCTCGGCGAGCACCGGCCGGACGCGGTGCGGGCGCT
>DASTWP010000262.1:0-6816 GCA_035765835.1 Solirubrobacteraceae bacterium | reverse complement strand
GTCCTCGACCCGCGCGCCGCCGATCACGGCGCGCGACAGCGGCCAGCGGTCGGAGACGCGGCGCACGTACGCCGCAAGCTCCCGCTCGGCGATGGGCTAGAACTCCTCGGCCGAGTGCGGCCCCACGACCGCGACCGCGAGCGTGTCGGGATCGATCGCGCCGGCCACCGTGGCGACCTCGTCGAAAGTGACCTCGTCGAGGTGACGGATGCCCTCGTCGGGGTCGATGCCCTCGCGGAAGACGATCGACTGGTGCGCCGCGTAGCGGGCGACCGCGTTGGTGTTCTCGAAGGCGAGCACGCGGCGGCCGGCGGCGTACGCACGCGCGCGCTCGACCTCCTCCTCGCGCGGCCCCTCGCTCGCGAGCTCGGCGACGATCTCGCGCATGCGGGTGTAGGCCTCCCCGCACTTGGAGGACTCGAGGCCCGCTCCGAGCTGGAGCGCGGGCGCGTCCGCGAACGCGTGGTCCATCGCCCAGACCGAGTAGCAGAGCCCGCGCTGCTCGCGAATCTCGTCGAAGAGGCGCGAGCCCATCGAGCCGCCGAGCAGCGTCGCGTAGATCGACAGCGCGGCGCGCGCCTTCGGGTCGTGCACGTCGATCTGCGGCGTGTAGAGCATCCGCAGGTGTGACTGGTTCGTGTCGCGCTCCTGGACGAGGCGCTGCTCCTGGAGCGAGGGCGCGGCCTCGAAGGCCTCCGGCGCGGCGAGCGTCGGGAAGCGCCCGAAGAGCTCGTCGAGCGCTCCGTTCGCGGGGACGTGGTCGACGTTGCCGACGACGAACGCGCCGCCGCGCTCTCCGGCCCAGCGGCGCTCGCGAAACGCGACGATCCCTTCGCGCGTGAACGTGCGCAGGTGCTCCTCGGGCCCGAGCACGCTGCGGCCGAGCGGGTGGTCGCCGAAGCCGGCGTGGTCGATCAGCTCCTCGGCGACCGACGAGGGCTGGTCCTTGTAGCGCTGGATCTCCTGGATCACCACGCCGCGCTCGCGGTCCAGCTCGTCGGGGTCGATCTTCGGGCGGCCGACGAAGTCCGTCAGCAGGTCGATCGCGGGCATCGCGGACTCCGCGCGCACCGTGATGTGGAAGGCGACGAGGTCGTGGCTCGTATACGCGTTGAGCGAGCCGCCCATGCGCTCGGCCGTCTCGTTGACCTTGCGATAGTCGTCGTAGATCTGGCCGCCCTTGAAGACGAGGTGCTCGAGGAAGTGGGCCATCCCGTTCTCCTCGCGGCGCTCGCTGCGGGCGCCGGCGTCGAACGCGACGAGGATGGTCGTGGCCCGCGTGCCCTCGAGGGCGACGCGGTGAATGGGCAGGCCGTTGGGCGCCGTTGATGAGGAGATCGAGGGCATGGGCACGAATCTAGCTGCAAAAGCTCCATCGAGGTAAAGCCCGCGCAAAGCGGGCCCGATAGCCCGGGTCTATGGCCGCCTGTGCCACGCGCGAGATGTGCGATCTCCTGCTCCGCGTCCTCGACGCGCAGCAACCGCACCTGCGCGGCCACTCCGACCAGGTGGCGCAGCTGGCCGAGG
The DNA here is from genome assembly GCA_035765835.1 of Solirubrobacteraceae bacterium. GTDB lineage: Bacteria > Actinomycetota > Thermoleophilia > Solirubrobacterales > Solirubrobacteraceae > JAOPZW01. The sequence continues at coordinate 5,289 of DASTWP010000262.1, read as the reverse complement.
ACGCGGCGCTGCTGCTGGGCCTCGGCGGCGAGGAAGTGCTCGAGGTGCGCTGCGCGGCCGAGCTGCACGACATCGGCAAGCTCGCCATCCCCGAGCAGATCCTCACCAAGCCCGCCCGCCTGACCGAGGCGGAGTGGTCGCTGATGCGCCGGCACACCGTCATCGGCGAGGAGATCCTCGCCGGCACCCCAGTCCTGCGCGGCGTCGCCCGCCTCGTGCGCTCGAGCCACGAGCGCTGGGACGGGCGCGGCTACCCCGACCGCCTGGCCGGCGCCGCGATCCCGCTCGGCGCCCGGATCATCTGCGCCTGCGACGCGTTCGACGCCATGACTTCGGTGCGGCCGTACAACGAGCCGCTCTCGCAGCGTGCCGCGATCGCCGAGATGGAGCGCTGCTCCGGCTCCCAGTTCGACCCGGCCGTCGTCGACGTGCTGGTCGAGCTCGTGCGCGCCGAGGCGCGCCCGCGGCGTCGCGTCGCGCTCGTCGCCTAGCTGCAATCCGCCATTCAGCGGGCTCGCGGCGGCAGGGAAGCTCCGGCGCCCCGGCTAACCTCGCAGGCGGATATGGCCGCCACAAGAGCACGACCAGACACGACGCCCGCCGCGCCGCAGGCGCCCGAGCGCCGCGAGCAGCAGCCGGTCGTCGTCGACTTCCGCGACGTCGCCAAGAAGTACGACGGTGGCGACACGGCGCTCGACGGCGTGAGCTTCCAGATCCGCCGCGGCGAGTTCGTCTTCCTCGTCGGCGCGACCGGCTCGGGCAAGTCGACGCTGATGCGCCTGTTGATCAAGGAGCTCGAGCCCACGAGCGGCTCGATCCGCGTCGCCGGGCGCGAGCTCGCGGAGATCGGCCACCGCAAGGTCCCGCACTACCGCCGCAACCTCGGCGTCGTCTTCCAGGACTTCAAGCTGCTGCCGAACCGCACGGTCCACGACAACGTCGCCTACGCGCTGCAGGTCACCGGCGGCACGCGCCGCGAGATCCGCGCCAAGGTCCCGGACATCCTGCGCCTGACGGGCCTCTCGACGAAGCTGCACAACTTCCCCGACCAGCTCTCCGGCGGCGAGCAGCAGCGCGTCTCGGTCGCCCGCGCGTTCGTCAACCACCCGCCGCTGCTGCTTGCGGACGAGCCGACCGGCAACCTGGACCCCGAGACGTCGATCGGGATCATGCAGCTGCTCTACCGCATCAACCGCACGGGCACGACGGTGATCGTCGCCACGCACGACTCGGCGATGGTCGACCAGATGCGCCGGCGCGTGATCGAGCTCTCGAAGGGCCGCATCGTCCGCGACGAGATCGCGGGCCGCTACTCGCCCTCGCCCGACATGACGACGGCCGAGTTCGGTGCGCTGATGAGCGAGCACAGCCCGGCGACCCCGCGGCTGCCCGATCCCGGCGATCTCTTCGACGAGGCCTTCGGCGGATGAGGGTCGGCTTCTTCCTGCGCGAGGCGCTGCGCGCGATGCGGCGCAACGCGGTCCCGAGCTTCGCGGCGATGGCCTCGGTGCTCGTCACGCTGCTCGTGCTCGGCGTCTTCATCCCGATCGTGCAGGCGACGACCGGCGCCGCCAACGACGTGCGCAACAAGGTGCTCGTCAACGTCTACCTGAAGACGAGCGACACGCCGCAGGACGTCGCGCGTGTGCGCACGCTGCTGAGCACGCGCACCCACCACGTCAAGCGGATCCAGTTCGTCTCCCGCCAGCAGGCCTACCAGGAGCAGCGCAAGCTGCACCCCGAGGCCTACCAGCTGCTCGGCTCGAACCCCCTGCCGGACACGTTCCGGATCACGCCCGACAGCCCCGACAACGCGCTGAAGCTCGCGGCGCAGCTCGCGCCGCAGGCCCCGGCCGGGGGCACGGTGCCGATCGATCCGGCGATCGACTCGGTGAAGTCCTCGAAGGACGAGACGAAGAAGATCCTCGTCGCCACGCGCGTCGTGAAGCTGACCACGGGCCTGCTCGCGGGCCTGCTGATCGTCGCCTCGATCCTGCTGATCTCGAACACGATCCGCCTGTCGCTGTTCTCGCGCCGGCGCGAGGTCGAGGTGATGAAGCTCGTCGGCGCGACCGACTGGTTCATCCGCTGGCCGTTCGTGCTGGAGGGGATGCTGCTCGGCGCGCTCGGTGGGGCGCTGGCGATCCTGCTGCTGGCGGTGATGAAGATCGCCCTCGTGGACCCGCTCGTCAGCGACTTCTCGCTGCTGGCGGCGCCGCGCACGATCCCGCTCCCGGCGCTGACGGCGCTGCTCCTGCTGGCGGGCATCGCGGTCAGCGCGATCGGCTCCGGGCTGTCCCTGCGCCGCTTCCTGCGGGTCTAGGGCCGTACCCTTCGGCGCCGTGCGTCCTCGCCGCCGCCGACCTGTCTGGCCCTGGACGGCGCTCGTCGCGATCGCCGCGATCGTCCTCGGCATCTGGCTCGGCGGGCGCCACTCCGACGCGCTGCCCGGCTTCCTGCGCAGCGCGCTCGTCGGCGACCAGAGCACCCGCGTCGTGCGGCAGGCGATCGACACCGTGCACGACACCTACTTCCGCGCGATCCCGCAGAAGCAGCTCGCCAACGCCGCGATCTCCGGCATCGTCGCGAGCCTGCACGACCGCTTCTCGAACTACTTCGACCCGAAGCAGTACGCGCAGTTCAGGCAGGCGCAGGACAACGAGTTCTCCGGCGTCGGCATCTCGGTGACCGGCGACCCGCGCGGGCTGCGCGTGGAGCAGGTCTTCGACGGCTCGCCCGCCAAGGCCGCGCACATCGTCGCCGGTGACGTGATCACCGGGGCGGCGGGCCGCAGGCTGAAGGGCCGGCCGGAGGCGGTGTCGGTCGCACTGATCAAGGGGCCGCCGGGCACGGCGATCCGCCTCACCGTGCTGCACGCCCGGCGCGAGCGGCACCTGACGCTCACGCGCAGCACCGTGACCGTCCCGGTGGTCGCCTCGCGGCTGCGGACGGTGGCGGGCAAGAAGATCGGCGTCGTCGCGCTCGCGCAGTTCAGCTCGGGCGCGCACGCGCAGGTCTACGCGGCGCTGCGGCGCCTGCAGAAGGAGGGCGCGAGGGGCTACGTGCTCGACCTGCGCGGCAACGGCGGCGGGCTCGTGACCGAGGCGCAGCTGATCGCCAGCGCGTTCCTGCGCGACGGGCCGATCGTCAGCACGCGCGGGCGCTCGGTGCCGTCGCGGACGCTGATGGCGACCGGCGACCCGATCGTGCCCGACGCTCCGCTGGCCGTGCTGGTGGACGGCGGCACGGCGTCGGCCTCGGAGATCGTCACCGGCGCGCTCCAGGACCGCCACCGCGCGGTCGTCGTCGGGATGCGCACGTTCGGCAAGGGCGTCTTCCAGGAGGTGCTCGATCTGCAGAACGGCGGCGCGCTCGACATCACGGCCGGCCACTACTACACGCCGAGCGGGCGCAACCTCGGGGGGCGCGGCGTCCACACCGGCGCGGGCATAACGCCGCAGGTGAAGGCCGCGGACGACCCGCGCACGAAGCACGTGGACGAGGCGCTCGAGAAGGCGCTGCACGTGGTCGCCGCGCGCGTGAAGTGAGCACTCGCGAGCGCGACGGCGCACGCCACGACGGCCCCGTCGTCGGCCTGCTCGCCTCGCGCGGGCGCTTCCTCGTCGCCGAGCCGTTCTTCGATCGCGGCGGCCGGCTCACGGTCGAGCGCTCCCGCGACGCGGCGCCCGGCAGGCTGGCGCTGCTCAGCCCTTCCGGCGCGCGCGGCGGGCGCGCGAAGGTGGTGCGGACGCTCGGGCGCCCCGACGTGGCTCGCGACGTGCTCGAGGCCCTGATGCTCCATCGCGGCCTGCGGCGGCGCTTCCCCGCGGGGGTCGAGCGCGCCGCGGCCCAGGCGCGCGAGGCCCCGTTCGACGCCGGGGCGCGCCGCGACCTGCGCGACCTGGCGACGTTCACGATCGACCCGGTCACCGCGAAGGACTTCGACGACGCGATCTCCGCGCAGGAGCTCGACGGCGGCGGCGCGTGGCGGATCTGGGTCCACATCGCGGACGTCAGCGCCTACGTGCGCCCGGGCTCGCCGGTCGATCGCGAGGCCTACCGCAGGGCGACGAGCGTCTACGTGCCGGGGGCGGTCGAGCCGATGCTGCCCGAGGCGCTCTCGAACGACGCCTGCTCGCTGCGCCCGCACGTCGATCGGCTCGCGGTGAGCGTCGAGATGGAGCTGCGCGGGCCGGAGGTCGTGAAGGCCGCGTTCCACCGCTCGCTCATCCGCTCCGACGAGCGCCTGGACTACGACCGCGTCGACCGCCTGTTCGCCGGCGAGGAGGAGCCGCAGGAGCCGTGGGCGGCGCCGCTCGCGGCGGCGCGCGCCGCCGCGGCCGCGCTCCAGCGCAGGCGCGAGGAGCGCGGCACCCTGGAGATCGAGTCCGCCGAGCCCGAATTCGCGTTCGACCGCCGCGGGCACGTGACGGGCGCGGAGGCGAGCGTGCAGACCGAGTCGCACCGGCTGATCGAGCACCTGATGATCGCCGCCAACGAGGCGGTCGCGACGCTGCTCTCAGAGCGCCGGATCCCGGCGCTGTATCGCGTGCACGAGCGGCCCGACCCGACCGCGGTGGAGCGCCTGCTCGACCAGCTGGCCTCGCTCGGGGTGGCGACGCCGCCTGCGCCCGAGCACATGTCGCAGACGCAGGCCGCCGACGTGGTGGCCCAGGCATCGCACCTGGTCGACCGTCACGTGCGGCGGGCCGGGCACGGCCGCCCCGGCCTCACCTCGCTGGTGCTGCGCTCGCTCAAGCAGGCGCACTACACGCCGCACAACCTCGGCCACGCCGGCCTCGGGTCCGAGCGCTACTGCCACTTCACCTCGCCGATCCGCCGCTACCCCGACCTCGTCTGCCACCGCGCGCTGCTGTCCGCGGTCGGAGGGGGCGAGGAGCCGCCGCCGGCGAGCGCGCTGGAGGAGGCGGGCGCGCACTGCTCGGCGCGCGAGCGCGACGCGATGGTCATCGAGCGCGACGCGGACGCCGTCGCGCGCTGCTTCCTGCTCGAGCGCGAGCTCTACGAAGGCGACCGGGCGCGCGAGTTCGACGGCGAGGTCGTCGGCGTGATCGGCGCCGGCGCGTTCGTGCGCTTCGGCGAGGGCCACGAGGGCATGATGCCCGTGCGCCGCCTGCGCGGCGACTGGTGGGAGCTCAACGAGGAGGGCACGATCCTGCACGGCTCGCGCAGCGGCGCGGTGCTACGCCTGGGCGACCCGGTCGCGGTGCGCGTGGAGCGCATCGAGGCGCCGCGGGGGCGGGTGGATCTGGTGCCGGTGGACGCGGC
>DASTWP010000261.1:0-10461 GCA_035765835.1 Solirubrobacteraceae bacterium | reverse complement strand
GTGAGATCGTCCTGCAGACGCTGATGGCGTGGGCGCAGGACGACGACGCCGCGCTCGCGGGCACGACGATGTGGAAGCCCACGCAGGTCGACGGCAACTACACCGAGCCGCGCCACGACCCGGCCGAGGTCGGCGCGACCGGCGAGCAGGTCCCTGACGCGATGTGGAAGGCCGGCGGGATCATCTCGTCGGACCCTGCGACGCACGTGCGCAGGATCGAGGCGATCCGGGCGCTCGGCGCCACCGCGGTCTGCCTGATGAACGTCGGCGATGCCGATCCGCACGGCACGCTGCGCATATACGGACAGGACGTGCTTCCCGAGCTACGCGCCGGGTAAGTCGCTCTGCATGAGCCAGAACGTCTCCCAGTACCTCCTGAACCGCGTCCACGACGAGTGGGGCGTGAAGCGCATCTACGGCTACCCGGGCGACGGCATCAACGGCCTGATCGGCGCGTTCCACCAGGTGGGGGAGAAGATCGCCTTCACGCAGATGCGCCACGAGGAGATCGCGGCGTTCGCGGCCTGCGCGCATGCCAAGTTCACCGGCGAGGTCGGCGTCTGCATGGCGACGTCCGGCCCCGGCGCGATCCACCTGCTCAACGGCCTCTACGACGCCAAGCTCGACCACCAGCCGGTCGTCGCGATCGTCGGCCAGCAGAAGCGCATGTCGCTCGGCGGCAACTTCCAGCAGGAGGTGGACCTCCAGGTCCTCTTCAAGGACGTCTGCGCCGAGTTCGTCCAGTACGTGATGACGCCCGAGCAGACGCAGCTGGTGGTCGACCGCGCCTTCCGCGTCGCGCTCGCGACGCGCTCGCCGACCTGCATCATCGTCCCCGCAGACGTGCAGGAGTCCGAGTACGAGGAGCCGCCGCGCATGCACGGCGCGCTGTTCACCTCGGCCGGCGTCACGCGCCCGCACGTCACCCCGACCGAGGCCGACCTCCAGAAGGCCGCGGAGATCCTCAACGCGGGCAAGAAGGTCGCGATCCTGATCGGCCAGGGCGCCAAGAACGCCTCGGCCGAGGTCAAGGAGGTCGCCGACCTGCTCGGCTCCGGCGTCGCGAAGGCGCTCAACGGCAAGGACGCGCTGCCCGACGACCTGCCGTTCGTCACCGGCGGCATCGGCCTGCTCGGGACGAAGCCCTCGAACGAGATGATGGAGCAGTGCGACACGCTGCTGATGATCGGCACCGGCTTCCCCTACGCGGAGTGGCTGCCGAAGCCGGGGCAGGCGCGCGGCCTGCAGATCGACATCGACGGGCGCTTGCTCGGCAACCGCTACCCGACCGAGCTGAACCTGATCGGCGACTCGCGCGACACCCTCCGCGCGCTGATCCCGCACCTGCACCGCAAGCAGGACCGCTCCTTCCGCGAGATGATCGAGGGCGAGGTCGCGCGCTGGTGGGAGATCCTCGGCGAGCGCGCGATGGACAAGCCGAGCGGGGAGGGGATGTGCAACCCGCTGCGCGTCTTCCACGAGCTCGACAAGCAGCTGCCCGCCGGCGTGCTCACGAGCTCGGACTCGGGCTCCGCCACGAACTGGTGGGCGCGCCACGTCAAGGCGCGTGAGGGCTCGCAGTTCGCGCTCTCGGGCACGCTCGCGACGATGTGCCCGGGCCTCCCGTACGCGATCGCGGCGAAGCTCGCCTACCCGGAGCGTCCCGTCGTCGGCGTGATGGGCGACGGCGCGTTCCAGATGCTCGGCGTCAACACGCTGATCGACGTCGCCAAGTACCGCCACGAGTGGGCGGGCAGGAACGAGACGTTCGTCGTGCTCGTGCTCAACAACCACGACCTCAACCAGGTCACGTGGGAGCAGCGTGTGCTGGCGGGCGACCCGAAGGTCGAGGTCTCGCAGGTGCTGCCGGACTTCCCCTACGCGCAGTACGCGGAGTCGCTCGGCTTCAAGGGCATCCGCGTGACCTCCGACGACGAGCTCGAGGCCGCCTGGAAGGAGGCGTTCGCCAGTGACCGCCCGGTGCTGCTCGAGGCCGTGACCGACCCCGAGTACCCGCCGCTGCCGCCGCACATCCGCTTCGAGCAGGCGCAGAAGCTGATGATGGCGCTGGCGAAGGGCGACGAGAACCGCGGCCGGATCATCAAGGAGTCGATCAGGGGCAAGCTGCACGAGTTCACGACGCGGTCGTGAAGCTCGAGGTCTCGGCCTACACGATCCCCGTCGACGGGCCGGGCGGCAAGGAGTCCGACGGGACGCTCGAATGGGACTCGACCACGTGCGTCGTGGTCGAGGCCCGCGAGGGTGGCAGGACCGGCCTCGGCTACACCTACGGGCCGGCGGCGATCGGCGCGTTCGTGGAGGAGAAGCTCGCCGGCGTCGTCGCGGACGCCGACCCGCTGCGCCCGCGCGCGGCGTGGGCGCAGATGCAGCGCGCGTGCCGCAACGCCGGCACGACCGGCATCGGCGCGATGGCGATCTCCGCCGTCGACAACGCGCTCTGGGACCTGATGGCGCGGCTGCTCGACGCGCCGCTCGTGACCGTGCTCGGGCAGTTCCACGACGCCGCGAACATCTACGGCTCGGGCGGCTTCTGCAACCTGCCCGAGGCGGCCCTGCGCGAGCAGCTGCGCGGCTGGGTCGAGCAGGGCATCCCGCGCGTGAAGATCAAGGTCGGCCGCGAGCCCGGGCGCGACCGCGAGCGCGTCGGCTGGGCGCTGGAGGAGATCGGCGGGGACGCGCAGCTGCTCGTGGACGCCAACGGCGCCTACCGCGTCGAGGAGGCCCAGGAATGGGCGCGCTGGTACGCCGATCAGGGGATCGTGTGGCTCGAGGAGCCGGTCTCCAGCGACGACCTGCACGGCCTCGCGCAGATCCGGCTCCAGGGCCCGCCGGGGCTCGCGATCACGGCCGGCGAGTACGGCTGGGACATCTTTCACTTCCAGCGCCTGATCGAGCACGACGCGGTCGACGTCGTGCAGCCCGACGTCACGCGCTGCGGGGGCTACACGAGCTTCCTGCGCGTCGACGGGCTCTGCCGCGCGCGCAACATGGCGCTCTCGGCGCACTGCTCGCCGGGCCAGAGCGTGCACGCGGTCTGCGCCTGCGAGACCGCGGTGCACATCGAGTACTTCCACGACCACACGCGGATCGAGTCGATGCTCTTCGACGGCACGCTGGAGCCGCAGCCCGGCGGCCGGCTCGTCCCGGACCTCTCGCGCGCGGGGCACGGGCTGGAGCTCAAGCGCGCGGACGCGCAGCGCTACGCCGCCTGAGCGGGCCCGCCGTCAGTCCGCGGCCTCCAGCGCCAGCGCCGCCTCGATGTGCGAGAAGTGCGTCAGCGCCTGTGGGAAGTTGCCGAGCATCTCGCCGCGCTCGGGGTCGTACTCCTCGCTGAAGAGGCCGAGGTCGTTGCGCGTCGCGAGCGCGGCGTCGAAGACCTCGCGCGCCTGCGCTTTGCGCCCGCCGCGCGCGAGCACCTCGGCGAGCCAGAACGTGCACGCCAGGAACGCGCCCTCCTGGCCGGGCTGCCCGTCGTCGCCGACGTAGCGCTTGATCAGCCCACCGCCGGCGTCGAGGCCGCGGCGCACGGCCTCGGCCGTCGCGAGGATGCGCTCGTCGTCCCAGGCGCAGAACTCCACCGTCGGCATGCGCAGCACGGCGGCGTCGAGCTCCTCGGTGCCGAAGGCCTGCGTGTAGGCCCGCACCTCCTCGTGCCAGCCGCGCTCGCGGATCGCCGCCGCGATCTCCTCGCGGACCTCCCTCCAGCGCTCGAGCGGCGCCTCGCGGCCGGTGTCCTCGGCGAGCCGGATCGCGCGGTCGAACGCGACCCAGCACATCGTCTTCGAGTGCGTGAAGTGCTTGGGGTCGGCGCGGAACTCCCACAACCCCGGGTCCGGCTGGCGCCACTCGCGCTCGGTGCGCTCGACGATGCCGCAGACGAAGTTCCAGACGTCGTCGCCCGGGGAGGACCCGCGCTCGTGCCAGCGCCAGATCAGGTCGAGCACCTGGCCGAAGACGTCGTGCTGGTCCTGGCCCGCCGCGCCGTTGCCCACGCGCACCGGCGCGATGCCGTTCCACCCCCGCAGCTCGGCGATCTCGAGCTCCGGCAGCCGCCGCTCGCCGCCGACGCCGTAGACGATCCGCAGCTCCTCGGCGTGCCCGGCGGCGCTGCGCTCGACGAAGCGGCGGAAGTCGTCGGCCGCGCGCTCGAAGCCGAGCTCGGCGAGCGAGCGGACCGCGAAGACGGAGTCGCGCACCCAGCTGTAGCGGTAGTCCCACGTGCGCCCCTGGCGTGACTCCGGCAGCGACGTCGTCGCCGCCGCCGCGAGCGCGCCGGTGCGCGCGTAGAAGAGCGACTTCAGGACGATCGCCGAGCGCTCCACGCCCGCTCGGTCGAGCTCGGGCAGCTCGCCCTGCTCGCACCACTCGCGCCAGAAGCGCACGGTCTCGTCGAGCCGGCGGTCGAGCTCCTGCGCGCTGCACGGCCGCGGCGGCTCGGGCGTGTCCACGAGCTCGGGCGCGTGCGAGCGCAGCTCCAGGCGCGCCCGCTCGCCGGCCGCCACGCGCAGGGTGCCGCGCAGCTGATGGTCGCCGCACCGCTCGAGCTCGCAGCCGTCGCAGGCGATCACCATCGCGTCGTCGCCGGCGATCGCGTGAAAGCCGCCGTGCTCGCCGCGCCGCATCCACGGCCCGGCGGTGCCGTAGTCGAAGCGGGGGCCGACGTAGAGCTCGAGCTCGACCTCGCCCTCGATGCCCTCGGCGATCCGCACGAGCTGGTGATAGGGCTCGCCCGGATCGCCGGCGTTGACCGTCAGCAGGTCGAGCACGCGCAGGCTGCCGCCCTCGGCCTCCCATGTCGTCTCGAGCACCATCGTGCGCTCGAGGTAGCGGCGCGAGGGCCGGCCGCGCGGCGCCTTCGGCCGCAGCCGCAGCTGCCCACCGGTGTCGGGGTCGAGGATCGCCGCGAAGCAGCTCCCGGAGTCCACCCGCGGCAGGCAGCACCAGTCGACGTCGCCGTCGCTCGACAGCAGCGCGACCGCGCAGCAGTCCGCGATCAGCGCGTAGTCCGCGATCGGGCGCCAGCTGCTCACTTCTCGGCGAGCGCTGCGCCGCCGGCCGCCGCCAGCGCGCCCGCGATCGCGGTCGCCGCGACCGCGCGGCGGTGGCGGGCGAGCCACAGCTGCGGGCTGCGGGTCTTGGCCTCGTCGTCGAAGCTGCCGTGCGAGCCGTGGTCGCCCGGCACCGGCGCCTCGAGGTAGTCGGTGTGCCGGCGGTGCTCGTCCGCGGGCTCGTCGGTCTGCTGGCCCTTGTAGCCGGTCTTCGCCAGGTACCAGTCCGCGAACCACGGCGCGACCTTGTTGCCGAGGATCGTCATGACGGTCGAGGCGCCGACCCACAGCTCGCGCCGCTCCGGGTGCTCGCTCGCCCAGACGATGCCCTGCGCCGCGATCTCGGGCTGGTAGACCGGGGCGACGGGGCGCGGCGTCCTCGGCAGGCGGGTGCGCACGAGGCCGAACTGCGTGGTGTTGAGGCCCGGCAGGTGCACCATCGTGACCTTCACGTTCGAGCCGTCGTGCATCAACTCCGTGCGCAGCGAGTCGGTGAAGCCGCGGATGGCGAACTTCGAGCCGCAGTACGCGCTCTGCAGCGGAATGCCGCGGTAGGCCAGCGCCGAGCCCACGTTGACGATCGCGCCGCGGTCGCGCGGGCGCATCCGCCGCAGCGCCGCCATCGTGCCGTAGACCTGGCCGAGGTAGGTGACCTCGGTGACGCGCCTGAACTCCTCGGGCGCGATCTCGTGCACCGGCGCGAAGACGCTCGCCATCGCGTCGTTGATCCAGACGTCGATCTCGCCGAGCTCGCGCTCCGCGCGCTCGGCCGCCGCCTCGACCTGCTCGTGGTCGGCGACGTCGGTGGGGATCGCGAGCGCCGTCGCGCCCGCCCGCTCGCACTCGCGCACGGCGGCGGCGAGCGCCTCCTCGTTGCGCGCCAGCAGCGCGAGCCGGTCGCCGCGCTGCGCGAGCATGCGTGCCGTCGCGCGCCCGACGCCGGCGCTCGCGCCCGTGAGCACCACGACCCTCGGAGAAGCTGGCATGGCCGGCTTCTTCCCGGCGCGCGACGCGTCTACTCGGCGAACGCGATGGTGGAGAGCAGCGCGTTCTCGGCCTGGCGCGAGTCCAGCCGCGTGTGCTGCACGACGATCGGGACGTCCGAGCGGATGACGCTCGCGTAGTCGGTGTCGCGCGGGACGGGCTCGGGGTCCTCGAGCTCGTTGAAGCGCTGGTGCAGCGTGCGCCCGGCCGGCACGGTGATCCGGTACGGGCCCACGGGGTCGCGGTCCTTGAAGTAGATCGTGATCTCGACGTGCGCGTCGGCGTCGCCGGCGTTGAGGATGCACGCGGTCTCGTGGCTGGTCATCTGCGGGGCGGGGCCGGTGCTCTCCGACGGGATCCAGCCCTCGGCGATCGCCCACGTGGTCTTTCCGATGCTCATGTCGACGCTGTATACCCGCCGCGGGCTCAGATCGGGATGCCCCATAGCGGGAACCAGCGCTCCAGCTCCGGCTCGAACGGCAGCTCGTTGCCAAGCTGCGCCTTCAGCCGCAGCTCGTGCTCGCTGTCGCGCTGCTGCTCGCCGGCCGATGGCACGAACGGGTACCAGTAGCCGCGCTTGTAGTTGTAGATGAAGTAGATCGGCGCGCCCTTGGCGTCCTGGAAGGCGAAGACCGCGCACAGCACGCGGTCCGCGTAGCCGCCGGTCGCGAGCTCGTCGCTGACCGCGTTGATGCCGACCGCCAGATCGTCGAGGTCCTCGTCGCGCACGATCATCCAGCGGTAGCCGTACTGGTCGTCGCTGGTCGCGATCTTCGAGCCGGTCTCGCCGCCGGTGCCCTCGAGCACCTCCTCCATGTCCTTCACGATCGACTCGAAGTCGCTGGTCGCCAGCGGCTGGAAGACGATCGCGGCGGCGCCGCGCGTCGTGACGCTCTGCTCGGTCTGCAGCGACACGTAGGCGGTCGAGATCGCGAACAGCCGGTCGGGCGCCGGGCCCTTGAGCTTGCGGCGGCCCAGCAGCGTGTCGAGGAGGCCCATCTACGCGTGCGCCGTGGCGGTGCCCTGGAGCTGGGCCTCGAGCCGCTCGAGCGCGGCGATCCGCTTCTCGAGCGGCGGGTGCGTCGCGAACAGCCCGTAGAGCGACTGCTTCGCGCCGGCGGGGAAGATGTAGAAGGCGTTCATCTCGGCGTGCGCGCTGCGCAGGTCCTGCTGGGGGATCCGCGCCATGCCGCTCGAGATCTTCATCAGCGCGGAGGCGAGCGCGCTCGGCCGCCCGGTGAGGACCGCCGACCCGCGGTCGGCCGCGTACTCGCGGTAGCGCGAGAGCGCCTGCAGCAGGAACCACGAGATCAGCCAGACCGCCGCCGAGACGAGCAGCACGACCACGAAGCCCGGCCCGTCGTCGTCGTCCCCGCCGCCGCCGTAGCCGCCGCCGAACGCGCCACCGAAGAGGAACCCGAACTGCACGATCATCGCCGCCAGCGAGGCGAAGAAGCTCGCGAACGTCATCACGGCCACGTCGCGGTTGGCGACGTGCGTGAGCTCGTGGCCGAGCACGCCCTCGAGCTCCGCCGGCCCGAGCAGCTCCATGATCCCGGTCGTGACGCAGACGGTCGCCGCCTTGGGCGAGCGGCCCATCGCGAACGCGTTCGGCATGCGGTTGACCATCACCGCGACCTTCGGCTTCGGCAGGTCGGCCTGCACGCACAGGCGCTCGATCATCGCGTGCAGCTCCGGCGCCTCCTGCGGCGAGACCTCGTGCGCGCCGACGGACGCCAGCGCGAGCTTGTCGGCGGCGAAGAGCTGCAGCAGCAGCATGCCGCCCGCCACCGCCAGGATCACCACGCCGCTGGCGCCGGCGGCGAAGAGCGCGCCGACCAGCACCGCGTAGACGAGGAACAGCAGGAAGAACGTCACGAGCATCCGGGCCTGAAGACCGGTGTCGCGACCGAACGAAGCGGGACGGGCCATGCAACCCATCTTGCCAAACCCGGAGCCCGGCGCCCATAGGCTGCCCGCCGCACATGCGTCTCCGCCTCCTGCTCGGGGGGGTGCTGCTCCCGCTTGCGCTCTGGGCCGCGCTTCCGATCGGATCGCACGGCTCCTCGCCGCAGGGGCGCCTCGGCCAGCTCCAGCACCAGATCCAGACCGTTCAGGGCAAGATCGGCCGCCGCAAGGGGACCGAGCGCGTGCTGAGCACCGAGATCTCCGCCTACTCCGGGCGGATCGCCGCGCTGCAGCGGCGGATCGGCGTCCTCGCGCGGCGCGAGTCCGCGATCCAGGCCGACCTCGACGCCAGGCGCGCGGAGCTCGTCCGCCTGCAGGACGCGCTGCGCTTCCAGCGCGCGCGGCTGATCCGGCTGCGCGCGAAGCTCGCGCACGACCGCGCCGTGCTGAGCCGGCGCCTCGTGCAGCTCTACACCTCCGCTCCGCCCGACCTCGTGAGCGTGGTCCTCGACGCGAAGGGCTTCGCGGACCTGCTGGACCGCGGGGAGTTCCTGCGCCGGATCGGCCGGCAGGACCAGCGCGTGATCGAGACGGTCCGCAGCGCGAAGGCGGACGCGACGGGCGCCGCAGCGCGGCTCGCCGTCCTGGAGCGGCGCTCGCAGCAGGTCGCGGCGGCGATCCTCGACCGCCGCAACGCGGTCGCCGCGGTGCGCTCGCAGCTGATCGGCACGCGCGTCGGGCTCCAGAGCACACGGGCGGGCAAGTCGCGCGCGCTCGCGAAGGTGCAGGCCTCGCGGATGCAGCTCGAGGGGAACCTGTCGGGCCTGCGCGCCGAGCAGGCGAAGATCACCGCGACCCTGCAGGCGGCGCAGGGCACGCTGCCGGTCGGCCCGGTCCGTCACGGCAGCGGAATGCTGATCTGGCCGGTCGACGGGCCGATCACCTCGCCCTTCTGCGAGCGCCGCGCCTGGGAGTCCTGCCATCCGGGGATCGACATCGGCGTCCCGAGCGGGACGCCGATCCGCGCCGCCGCGGCCGGTCGCGTCGCGCTGCTGCAGCCGGTCTCGGCGAGCGGCGGCTACGGGAACTTCACGTGCATCCAGCACACCGCGGCGATGGCCACCTGCTACGCGCACCAGTCGCGTTTCGCCGTCGGCATGGGCCAGCAGGTCGCCCAGGGCCAGGTGATCGGCTACAGCGGGTGCACGGGCCTGTGCTTCGGGCCGCACCTGCATTTCGAGGTCCGGATCGACGGTCACGTCGTGAACCCGCTGAGCTACTTGTAGGCACGCGCGCCGCGTGCTCGCGCCCTACGCTGTAGGGCGATGCAGCCGCAGATCCACGTCTTCGGCCTGACGATCCAGACCTTCGGCGTGATGTTCGCCCTCGGCTTCCTCGCTGCGGGCGCGATCGTCAACCGGCGCATGCGCGAGCTGGGCACGCCGCCGGACTGGGCGTACGAGCTGACCGGGGCCTCGCTCGTCGGCGGTCTCGTCGGAGCGCGCGTCTACTACGTGGTCCAGCACTGGTCGACCGCCTCGCACGACCTGCTCGGCAGCCTCTTCTCGGGCAGCGGCCTGGTCTGGTACGGCGGCGCGATCGGAGGCGCCCTGGCGGTGATCGCATGGGCATGGTGGCGCGGCTTCCTGGGCCTCGTGCTGCTCGACGTGGCCTGCATCCCGCTGACGATGGGCTACGCGATCGGCCGGATCGGCTGCCAGCTCTCCGGCGACGGCGACTACGGCAAGCCGTGGCACGGGCCGTGGGCGATGTCCTATCCGCACGGGACGGTGCCGACGACCGTGACGGTCCATCCGACGCCCGTCTACGAGACGCTCGCGATGGGCCTGCTGGCGATCTGGCTGTGGCGGATGCGCGAGCGCTTCCGGCCCGGCGCGCTGTTCGCCTGGTACCTCGTGCTGAGCGGGATCGAGCGCTTCCTGATCGAGTTCCTGCGCCGCAACGATCGCGTCTGGGTGGGTCTCACGCCGCAGCAGTTCGAGAGCGTCGCGCTGATCGCCGCGGGCGTGATCTGGCTGTGGCTGCTCGCGCGCCGCGGCGGGCTGCTGCGCGAGCGCCCCGGGCCCGCGCGCGCCTCGCGCGCGGCGGCGCCCGCAACCGCGACGTAGCTCGTGCGGTCCTGGCACACTTGGCCCATGGTGGGGGTCGAGTGGCCGCAGGCCGTCGAGTGGCAACGCGCCAACTTTCTCAAGCGGCGGCGCACGGATGCCGATGCCGAGCGGAAGGGGTCCGTGCCGCTGCTTTCCGTAACACCGCGTCCGAAGCAGTACGCCGCCGGGGCGGGCGCGTCCGGTGCTGCCCTGGCAGGGCTGATCGCGATGGCGATCGCCCTCGGCGAGATCTTCGGCTTCCACGGACTCCACCTCGGCGCGAGCTCGCCCGAGGGCCCCGCGCTCGAGCTGCCGGCAGGCCTCCGGGCCGTGGGCGCCGCGCCCGGGGGCGTGCCGCTTCCGGTCCTGCGCATCGCGGCGGCCGCGCG
>DASTWP010000260.1:0-7899 GCA_035765835.1 Solirubrobacteraceae bacterium | reverse complement strand
CGCGTCGCCCAGCCGCTCGAGCACCGGGCGGCCGGCGTCCAGCGCGCGGCGCCACGGGCCGTGGCGCAGCTCGAACGTGTCGCCGAGCAGCACGAGCCGGTCCGCACCGGCGACGAACTCCCCGAGCGCGGCGAGCGGCCGCTCGCGGCGCGCGACGTCGACCTCGGCGCGCGCGCCGAGATGCAGGTCGGAGATCACGACGGTGCGCACGGACCCGTAGTCTGCCGCGCGGTGGCCGGAGCGCTCGACGGCATCCTCGTGGCGGACTTCTCGCGCGTGCTCGCGGGGCCGCTGTGCACGATGACGCTCGGCGACCTCGGCGCCGACGTCGTGAAGGTCGAGCGCCCCGGCGCCGGCGACGACACGCGCCAGTGGGGCCCGCCGTTCGTCGCGGAGGGCTCGACCTACTACCTCGGGCTGAACCGCAACAAGCGCTCGATCGTGCTCGACCTCAAGGACGCCGGCGACCTGGTGCTGGCGCGGCGCCTCGCGGCGCGCGCCGACGTGGTGGTCGAGTCGTTCCGCCCGGGCACGATGGAGCGCCTCGGGCTCGGGCACGAGGACGTGCGCGCGCAGAACCCCGGCGTCGTCTACTGCTCGGTCAGCGCGTTCGGCTCGGGCGAGCGGGCGGCGGGCCTTCCCGGCTACGACCTGCTGCTGCAGGCGATGAGCGGGCTGATGTCGTTCACCGGGGAGCCCGACGGGCGGCCGCTGAAGGTCGGCGTCGCGCTGATCGACATGATCTGCGGCCTCTACGCCGCCAACGGCATCCTCGCGGCGCTGCACGCGCGCTCGCGCACCGGCGCGGGCCAGCGCGTCGAGATCTCGCTGATGGACAGCGCGCTGAGCGCGCTGCTCAACCAGGGCTCGGCGTACCTGCTCGCGGGCGTCGTCGCGGGCCGCCTCGGCAACCGCCACCCGAGCATCGTCCCCTACGAGACCTACACCGCCGCCGACGGCGACTTCGCGGTCGCGACCGGCAACGACGGCAACTTCGCGCGCCTCTGCGAGGCGATCGGCAGGCCCGATCTGCCGGTGGACCCGCGCTACGCCACCAACGGCGCGCGCCTGGAGCACCGCGACGCGCTCGGCGAGGAGCTGTCCGCCGCGCTCGCGGCCCGGCCGGTGGCGGAGTGGGTGGAGCTGCTCTCAGCGGCCGGCGTTCCCGCCGGCCCGATCAACGACGTCGCGCAGGCGTTCGCGTTCGCCGAGGAGCTCGGGCTCGACCCCGTCGACGAGACGGACGGCGTGCGCACGGCGCGCTCGCCGCTGCGCCTGGGCGCGACGCCGGCGGCGGTGCGCCGCCGGCCGCCGCGCCTGGGCGAGCACTCGGCGGAGATCCGCGCGTGGCTCGCCGCGGACGAGGGCTGAGCCGCTCTCAGCCGAGCCCCGCGCGCTTGCGCCCGTTCAGCGGCTCGCGCAGGTGCAGGATGCGGTCGGCGAGCCCGTAGTCGACGGCCTCCTGGGCGCTGAAGAAGCGGTCGCGCTCCATGTCCTCGTGGACGCGGTCGCGCCGCTGGCCGCTGTGATGGGTGTAGATCTCCTCGAGGCGGTCGCGCAGGGCGAGCGCCTCGCGGGCGTGGATCTCGATGTCCGTCGACTGGCCCTGGAAGCCGCCGCTGGGCTGGTGGATGAGCACGCGGCTGTTCGGGAGCACCGCGCGCTTGCCGGGCGTGCCGCCCGCGAGCACGAGCGAGCCCATCGACATCGCCACGCCGCAGCAGATCGTCTGCACGTCGCAGCGGATGAACTGCATCGCGTCGTAGATCGCCAGGCCGGCGTAGACGACGCCGCCGGGGCTGTTGACGTACAGCGAGATGTCCTTGTCGGGGTCGTCCGCCTCGAGGTGGATCAGCTGCGCGACGACGAGGTTCGCGACGTCGTCGTCGATCGGGCTGCCGAGGAAGACCACGCGGTCGTTGAGCAGTCTCGAGTAGATGTCGAACGAGCGCTCGCCGCGGGCGCTCTGCTCGATGACCATGGGGACGAGGGGCATGTGACGGGCTCCTTTCGTATGCAACCGTTTGGTTGCGCCATTGCGGCATGGTAGCGTGTGCCGCAACCATGGAGTTGCATGTGAGACGGGAGCTGGTCCTGCCGCTCGAGCGCGAGGCGGCGTGGCCGCTGATCGCCGAGCGCGACGAGCTCGAGAGCTGGTTCGCCGACGCGGTCGACCTCGACGTGGAGCCCGGCGCCGAGGGCACCGTCACGGTCGAGGGCGAGGAGCGCGAGGCCGTCGTCGAGGAGGTCGTGGCGCAGCGGCGCGTCGTGCTGCGCTGGTGGGATCGCGCGGGCGAGGCGAGCGTCGTCGAGCTGACGCTCGACGACGAGCCGGACGGCGGCACGCGGCTGACGGTCCTCGAGCTGCCGGTGCGCACGCTCGCCGCGGTCGGCGCCGAGCTCGCGCGCCTGCCGACGGCGCCCGGGCCGAGGATGCTGGCGCTCGCATGAGCGATCGCGACGCGGTCGCCGGCGCCGTCTTCTCCGCACTTTCCGACCCGACGCGCCGGCAGGTGGTGCGCGCGCTCTCCGAGCAGGGCGGCGCCAGCGCCTCCTCGCTCGCACACGACATGCCGGTCTCACGCCAGGCGGTCGCCAAGCACCTCGCCGCGCTGCGCGACGCCGGCCTCGTGAGCGCCGAGCCGGCGGGGCGCGAGACGCGCTACCGCCTCACCCCCGCGCCGTTCGCGGACGCGATGCGCTGGATGGCCGCGACGGGCGCGCGCTGGGACCAGCGGCTCGCCCGCCTCGAGCGGCGGCTGGCGCCGTAGCCGCTAGGCGCCGGCGCTGAGCGCCTGGCGGATCGTCTTGGGGAGCATGAAGCGCACGTCCTCCTGGATGACGTGGAACTCCTCGACGATCCGGGTGCCGCGCTCGCGGAAGAACTCGACCAGCCGCTGCACGAGCTCCTCGGGCGCGCTGGCGCCGGAGGTGATGCCGACGACGCGCTTGCCGGTCAGCCAGCTCTCCTCGACGTGCAGCTCGTTGTCGACGAGGTAGGCGTCGACGCCGTGGTCGCGCGCGACCTCCACCAGCCGGTTCGAGTTCGACGAGTTGCGCGAGCCGATCACGAGCACGAGGTCGCAATGGGGCGCCATCTGCTTGACGGCCGCCTGGCGGTTGGTCGTCGCGTAGCAGATGTCGTCGGTGCGCGGGCCCGTGATGTGCGGGAAGCGCACGCGCAGGCGGTCGATGATCGAGCGCGTCTCGTCGACCGAGAGCGTCGTCTGCGAGATGTAGGCGATCTTCTCCGGGTCTGGGACCTCGAGCGCGTCGACGTCCGCCTCGCTCTCGACCAGGACGATGCTCGCAGGCGCCTCGCCCATCGTGCCCTCGACCTCCTCGTGGCCGGAGTGGCCGATGAGGACGATCGTGTAGCCCTCGGCGGCGAACTTCACCGCCTCGCGATGGACCTTCGTCACGAGCGGGCACGTCGCGTCGATCGTCTCCAGACGGCGGCGCTCGGCGTCCGCGTGGACGGACGGCGCGACGCCGTGGGCGGAGAAGACGGTGACGGCGCCCTCCGGGATCGAGTCGTCGAGCTCGTCGACGAAGATCGCGCCGCGGTCGCGCAGCTGCTCGACCACGTGCTTGTTGTGGACGATCTCCTTGCGCACGTAGACGGGCGCGCCGTGCAGCTCGAGCGCGCGCTCGACCGTCTGCACGGCACGGTCGACGCCCGCGCAGTAGCCGCGGGGCGCGGCCAGCAGCAGCTTCTCGGGGGCGGCGGGCTCCATCGGACCTCTGAGTGTAGGGACCGCGCGCCGGGCGGGAGCGGGCCTAGGGGGTGCCGGAGGCGGCCACCTGGCCGCCGGAGGTGGGTCCCCCGGTCGCCGAAGGCGACACGGTGTCCCGCCGCAGCGAGCGGACCAGCGCCAGCACGGTCTCGCCGGCTGCGTCGATGCTGCGCGGCGAGAGCTTGTCGAGCGTGTCGCAGCGCTTCTGCCAGCACGGATAGTCGAAGTCGATCAGGTCGATCGCGGGGATCCCGCGGCCCTTGAACGGGATGTGGTCGTCGAGGATCGGCTCCTGCGTCGCGCCGGGGAAGACCGCCTGCGCGCCGACCGAGCGCGCCGCGGCACGCAGCTTCGCCCACAGCCCCGCGTCGCTGTTGAGCTCGCGCGGGATCCGCAGCCCGCGCTGGCCGACGAAGTCGAGGACGATCGCGGCGCGCGCGTGCCGGTAGGGGCCGCTCGCCGCCGCCCTGGAGCCGCGCAGGGCGGTCCGCTCGAAGTCCGCAGGCGGGTAGTCGGGCGCCTCCTCGCCGTCCGTCAGCAGCAAGACGACCGGCGCCGCGCCCGGCGGCGTGCGCTGCGCGCGCAGCGCACGGCCGATCTCGACGACGGCGCCGACGGCGGCGGCGGAGTTGTTCGCGCCGAGATAGCCCGCGACGGGCGTCGTGTCGTAGTGCGCGATCACGGCGATCGGCCGTCCGCTGCCGGGGAGCTCGCCCGCGATGTTGCGCAGCCCACCGGGCACGGGCTCGAAGCGGCCGTGCGGCAGCAGCGCCCGCAGGTAGGCGGCGGAGCGGCGCTCCGCGGGCGAGCCGGCCGGCCGCGGGCCGAAGCCCACGAGGCGGCGGGCGATCGCGAACGCGCCGGGCGCGTCGAAGCCGTTCGCGCGCAGCGCCGCGGGCGCCGGCGCGGCCGCCCGGCGCGCCTGCGGCGGGCCTGCGCCGCCCCCGATCATGGGGAAGCCGTTGACGGCCATGAAGACGATCCCGCCGCCGAGCGCGAGCTGGACCGCCAGCGCGACGACGAGGACGCGAACGGAGAGGCCCCCGATGCGCCCGTCGCCGTGGGCCGTCTCAGTCGTTTGCCGTCACCGCCTCGAGGACCTCGGCGAACTTGGCGCGCGCCTCCTCGCGGCGCGTGGGCACGTGCTCGCTCGGCACGCCGTCCGCCGGCGGCTCGTAGCCGCGCAGGATCTGGCGCGCGACCGACTGGCGGTGCACCTCGTCGGGCCCGTCGTAGAAGCGCGCCGCGCGCGCGTGCCGGTACATCGCCTCGAGCGGCAGGTCGGTCGTGTACCCGAGCGAGCCGTGCAGCTGCAGCGCGCGGTCGATCACGTCGTGCAGCACCTCCGCGCCGAAGAACTTGATCAGCGACACCTCGGTGCGCGCGGCGCTCGCGCCCTGCGTGTCCATCGTCCACGCGGCGTGCAGCGTCATCAGGCGCGCCGCCTGCATCTGCGCCGCCGAGTCCGCGATCCAGTTCTGCACCGTCTGCTTCTCCGCCAGCACACCGCCGTGCGCGTAGCGGTAGGTGGCGCGCTCGCAGAGCATGTCGAACGCCCGGCGAGACTGGCCCAGCCAGCGCATGCAGTGGTGGATGCGGCCGGGCACGAGCCGGTGCTGGGAGATCAGGAAGCCCTCGCCCTCGCGCCCCAGCAGCGCGCTCGCGGGCACGCGCACGTCCTCGTAGCGGATCTCGGCGTGGCCGCCGAGCTTGCCGAAGGACTCGTACGGGTGCCCCATCGTCGGGACGTCGCGCAGGATGTTCACGCCGGGCGTGTCGACAGGCACGAGGAACATCGACGCGCGCTGATGCGGCCGCGCGTCCGGGTCCGTCACGGCCATCACGACGAGGAAGTCCGCGATCGAGGCGTTCGAGGAGAACCACTTGTGCCCGGTGATGACGTACTCGTCGCCGTCGCGCACGGCGCGGGTGCGCAGCTGCGTGGGGTCCGAGCCGGCGCTGTCGGGCTCGGTCATCGAGAACGCCGACTTCAGGTCGCCGGCCAGCAGCGGATACAGGTAGCGCTCCTTCTGCTCCTCCGTCCCCGCGAGCGCGATGATCTCCGAGTTGCCGCTGTCCGGCGCCTGGTTGCCGAAGGCGTTCGGGGCGAATGCGCTCGTCCCGAGGATCTCATGCATCAGCCCGAGCTTCACCTGGCCGAAGCCCTGCCCGCCGAGCTCCGGCGGCAGGTGCGCCGCCCACAGCCCGCGCGCCTTCACCTGCTCCTGGAGGGGCGCGTAGATGCGGTCGAGCTGGTGCTGGTCGAGCTCCTCGGCGATCGCCTCGATCGGCCAGATCTCGGCACGCACGAAGTCGCGCATCCAGTCGAGCTGCTCCTGGAACTCGGGCTCGGTCGAGAAGTCCCACGCCATCGTCTGCTCCCTCGGGTCGGAGACGCATCATCGTAGGGCGCGCGGGGCACTCCGTTGCCATGCGCGTGCTCGTGACCGGGGCGACCGGGAACGTCGGGACGGCGGTGCTGCGCGCGCTGGCCGCCGACGACGAGGTGCAGGAGATCGTCGGGGTCGCGCGGCGCGCGCCCTCGACGAGCGCGCCGAAGGTGCGCTGGGCGGCCGCGGACGTCCGCTCGGACGAGCTCGATCGGCTGATGGAGGGTGTGGACGGGGTCGTGCACCTCGCGTGGCTGATCCAGCCCTCGCGCGACCGCGCCACGCTGAAGGCCGTCAACGTCGACGGCAGCAGGCGCGTCTTCGACGCCGCGCGGCGCGCCGGCGTGCGCGTGCTGGTGCACGCCTCCTCGGTGGGCACCTACGCGGCGGGGCCGAAGGACCGGCGCGTGGACGAGTCGTGGCCGGCGACCGGCGTGCGGAGCTCGTCGTACGCGCGCGACAAGGCGGCCTGCGAGCGCATGCTCGACGACCTCGAGCGCGACGCGCCGGAGCTGCGCGTCGTGCGCCTGCGGCCGGGCCTGATCTTCCAGCGCGCCGCCGCGTCGGAGATCCGCCGCTTCTTCGTGGGGCCGCTGCTGCCGGGCTTCCTGCTGCGGCGGGAGCTGGTACCGGTCGTGCCCAAGAACCCGCGCCTGGCCTTCCAGGCGGTCCACAGCGACGACGTCGGCGAGGCCTACCGGCTCGCGCTGCGCGACGACGGGGCGCGCGGCGCCTACAACGTGGCCGCGGAGCCCGTGATCGACGGCGCCGCGCTCGGGCGGATGCTCGGCGCGCGGCCGGTGCCGGTGCCGGGCGCGCTGCTGCGCCTCGGCGCCGATCTGTCGTGGCGCGCGCGACTGCAGCCGACCGATCCCGGCTGGGTCGACCTCGGGCTCGGCGTGCCCCTGATGGACATCCGGCGCGCGCGCGAGGAGCTCGGGTGGAGCCCGAGCCGCAGTGCCCAGGACGCGTTCCTGGAGCTCTTCGAGGGGCTTCGCGAGGGCGCCGGGCACCCGACGCCGCCGCTCGATCCGCAGGCGGGCGGACCGGGCCGCGCGCGCGAGGTGCTCAGCGGCATCGGCGGCTCGGGCGAGCCGCGCCGCTAATGTCGCCTGCGTGATCGCTGCGACCGCGGCCGTGCCCGCGCCGGCGGAGGACGTATTCGCACTGCTCGCCGACCTCGCGTGGCACTGGCGGCTGGCGGGCGGCTGGGTGCGCGTGGTCTCGCTCGAGCGCGACGGCGGCGTCGTCGAGGTGCGCGGGCCGTTCGGGCTCGTGCGGCGGCGGGTGACGACGCGCGTCGTCACCGCGGTCCCCGACGAGTTCGTCGAGGGTGTCGCGCAGGCGGGCGGGACGCGCGCGCACGTGCGCTGGACGCTGCGCGCCTCGGGGGCCGAGGAGACCGAGGTCCGGCTCGAGGTGGTCGTGGAGCAGGCGACGGCGCTCGACCGCCTGCTGCTCGCCTGCGGCGGCGCCCGGTGGCTGCGCGGCCGCTTCGCCTCGACGCTCGACCGCCTCGCCGTCGAAGCTGCGCGGAGCTCGCCGCCGGCGGCGGAGCGCGCGGTAGGGTAGGGCGTCGGCAAGCGGGGTCGAGCAAGGGGGGTTTTCGATGGCGCAGGAGCACTTCGATCGGCTGACCGCCATCGATGCGTCCTTCCTGCACCAGGAGGGGCCGAGCTCGCACATGCACGTCGGCGGGCTGTCGATCTTCGAGGGCCCGCCGCCGCCGTTCGAGGACTTCCTCGACTCGCTGCGCGCACGGCTGCACCTCG
>DASTWP010000259.1:0-2120 GCA_035765835.1 Solirubrobacteraceae bacterium | reverse complement strand
GGTGCGGGCGGGCGGCTGCATGCGCCGATGATGCGGCAACCGGCGATGAAGCGGCGTTGACGTGCCGCCGACTACGCTGGCTGCGGGTCGCACCCCATCGGCCCACGGACCCGCCGCCATGAACGACGCCAGCCACGGACTCGCCCGCACCGCGCGGATCCTCGCGTTCCTGCTCAAGTACCGCAGCGCCGGCGTGTTCACCGGCCTGGACCTGGACGGTTCCGGGACGCCGCCCGGCAGCGAACCGCCGCCGACCGAGGGCAAGCCGGAAGCCTTCGTCGACGACCTGGAAGCGCTCGGCCCGACCTTCGTCAAGATCGGCCAGGCGCTCTCGACGCGCCCGGACATGGTGCCGCCGGCCTACATCGCCGCGCTCGAGCGCATGCAGGACGACGTCGCGCCGGTGCCGTTCGCGCAGGTGCGCGCCACGATCGAGGACGCGCTCGGCGCGCGGATGAGCCACCTGTTCGCCGAATTCGACGAGGTGCCGCTGGGCTGCGCGTCGCTCGCGCAGGTGCACCGCGCGCGGCTGCGCGACGGCCGCGAGGTCGCGGTCAAGGTGCAGCGCCCCGGCATCGGCGAGCTGGTGCGCGCCGACCTCGACGCGATCGCCGGCCTCGCCGGAAAGGCCGATACGCTCACCGACCTCGGTCGCCGCGTGCATTTCTCCGACTGGGTGCACGAGTTCCGCAAGACCCTGCTCGCCGAGCTCGACTACCGCGCCGAGGCCGAGAACCTCGAACGCTTCGGCGAGCACCTGCGCGAGTACCGCGAGCTCGTCGTGCCGCGGCCGGTCTGGGACCTCACCGCCACGCGCGTGCTCACGATGGACCTCGTGCACGGCACCAAGGTCACCGAAATTTCCGGCCTGCACCGCACCGAGCACGACATGGGCGCGCTCGCGTCCGCGCTCGTGCGCGGCTACCTCGACCAGGTGTTCGTGCACGGCGAGATCCATGCCGACCCGCACCCGGGCAACCTGCTCGCCACCGACGACGGCCGGCTGGCGCTGTTCGACCTGGGCATGATCGCGCACGTGCCGCCGAAGCAGCGCGAGCGGCTGCTGAAGCTGCTGTTCGCCGCCGTCGACGGCCGCGGCGAGGAAGTGGCGAACGAGACCATCGCGATGGGCACGCGCCTGGAGTCCTTCGACGAGGAGCGCTTCATGCGCGAGGTCGGCCAGTCGGTCGCCCGCTACGCGGCGCACAGCCACTCGAGCGCGCGTTCCGAGGGCCGGCTGATGCTCGACCTGGTGGCGCTGTCCACCGCCTGCGGCCTGCGCTCGCCGCCCGAACTGAGCCTGCTGGGCAAGACCCTGCTGAACCTCGAGCAGGTCGCCTGCGTGCTCGACCCGCGCCTGGACGTGAAGCGCGTGGTCGAGCGCCACCTCGAGCACGTGATGCGCGAGCGCCTGAAGAAGTCGCTGTCGCCGTCGAACATCGCCAGCGAGCTGATCGAGGTGCAGGCGCTGCTGCGCGAGGCGCCGCGCAAGATCTCCGACCTGCTCGCCCTGCTGGCCGAGAACCGGATGCAGGTGCGCGTGGACGGCCTGGCCGATTCGCCGCTGATGGAGAGCCTGCAGAAGATCGCCAACCGGATCAGCGCCGGGCTGGTGACGGCGGCGCTGATCGTGGCCTCGGCGATGATGATGCGGGTCGAGACCTCGCACCACCTGTTCGGCTATCCGCTGATCGCGATGCTGCTGTTCCTGGTCGCGGCCGGGCTCGGATTCACGATCGTGCTCAGCGCCCTGCTGCGCGACCGCAAGGCGCGGCCGCGCGAGGAACGCGGCCCACGCTGAACGGGCGCCCGCCCGCCGCGCGCCTGCAGGTACAATGCGCGCTTCGTTTCCGCGGTCTCCCCGTCACGCATGTCCTCTGCCTTCGGCACCGAAACCGTGCTGGACGTCCGCCACTGGACGGACGACTACTTCAGCTTCACCACCACGCGCGATCCGGGCCTGCGCTTCGCCAGCGGCCAGTTCGTGATGCTGGGCCTCGACCTGCCGCAGCCGCAGGGCGCGAGCAAGCCGCTGCTGCGCGCGTACTCCATCGCCAGCGCGAGCTGGGAGGAGCACCTGGAGTTCTTCAGCATCAAGGTGCCCGACGGCGCGCTGACCT
>DASTWP010000258.1:0-6716 GCA_035765835.1 Solirubrobacteraceae bacterium | reverse complement strand
CATCTCTCGACCGACACCTCGCGCGACGGCGTCAAGCGCGCCCAGAGCCTCGCGCGCTCGTTCCCCAGCTACGAGCGCCTGCGCGACTCGCTGCTGCGCCGCCTGTCGGCGCCCGGCTGCGGCATCTCCGGCGCCTTCAAGGGCAAGGACGCCGCGCTGGCGATATTGGCCCCCACCCACCCCGGCGGCGGCACCGCGGGCTCGCTCGTGCTCGTGGACACCGGCAAGGACCATCCCGGCTCCCGCGAGCACACCTGCGGCCTGGTGTCCGCGCGCTACGTCGGGCGCTACCTCGCGATCGGCCAGCCGCAGACGCTGGGCGACGCCGTCGCGCTCGCGGCGGGCAAGGGCCGCTCCCTGGCCACCGACCCGCTCTACCGGCAGGCGAGCAAGGGCCTGCCGGACGACCGCGTGATCGACGCCTTCGCCTCCGCCGCCGGCGTGCGCGACCTGCTCGCCCCGCAGACGGGCCTGCTCGGCGCGGTCGGCGCGCTGCTCGACCGCCCGGGGCTGCGCGGCGTCGCCGCGAGCCTCAGCGCCGACGACCCCGGCGCGAAGATCGTCCTGCGCACGATCACGACCGGCAAGGGCGGCGGGGGCTTCCGCCCGTTCCACCCGGCGCTGCAGTCGGCGATCCCCAAGAGCGCGTTCGCATATCTCGGCGTCAGCGACGTCGGCGGCGCCGCGAAGCGCCTGCTCGGCGCCCTGTCGGCGGGCAGCGGCGGCGGTGGCACCGCGGGCGCGCTGGCGGGCCTGCTGCAGCGCGCCAAGGCGCAGCTCGACCGCGAGGCCGGCGGCCGCCTCACGCGCGACGTGCTGTCGCTCTTCAAGGGCGAGGTGGCGGTCGCGCTCACGCCCGCGGTGCCGGCCCCGGTGTTGACGATCGTCGCCCACACGCGCAGCGACGCCGCGACGAGCGCGGCGCTGGGCGCGCTGCGCGCGCCGCTCGCGCGGCTGCTCACGGCGCCCGGCGCGAGCGCGCCCACGTGGCGCGCGCAGACGATCGCGGGCACGCAGGCCTACCTGCTGCGCCTGGCGCCGGGCATCCAGATCGCCTACGCGGTCTTCGGCGGCAAGCTCGTGATCGCCACGCAGCCGTCGGGCATCGCCGCCGTCAGGCGCGCCTCCGCAGGCGGCATCGGCGCGACGGACGAGTACAAGCAGGTCGTGGGTGCGCCGGGGGGGCGGGTGACCTCGGTACTCTTCCTTGACTTCCACCAGCTCCTGCGCCTAGGCGAGGAGACCGGCCTCGGCGCAAGCGCCGCGTACCAGTCCTTCAAGGGCGACCTCGAGAAGGTCCGCGCCGTCGGAGCCCATTCCTCCGGCGCGGGCGACGAATCGACCGCGGAGATCCTCCTCTCGATCCCATGACCCAGCTTTCCGACAACGAGTACCTGTTCACCTCCGAGTCCGTCACGGAGGGCCACCCGGACAAGGTGGCCGACCAGATCTCCGACGGCGTGCTCGACGCCTGCCTGCGTGACGACCCCGGCTCGCGCGTGGCGTGCGAGACGCTCGTGAACACCGGGCTCGTGGTGGTCTCCGGCGAGATCACGACCGAGACCTACGTCGACATCCAGGACATCGTCCGCGAGACGATCCGCCGCATCGGCTACACCGACGCCGACCTCGGCTTCAGCGCCGACTCCTGCGCCGTCATCAACGCGATCGACAAGCAGTCGCCGGACATCGCGCAGGGCGTCGACGCCGCCTACGAGACGCGCACCGACCCCTCCGACGACGACGCGCTGGACGTCGCCGGCGCGGGCGACCAGGGGATGATGTTCGGCTACGCGACGAACGAGACGCCCGAGCTGATGCCGCTGCCGATCGCGCTGGCGCACAAGCTCGCCAAGCGCCTGGCCGACGTCCGCCACGGCGACGTCCTCGACTACCTGCGCCCGGACGGCAAGACGCAGGTCTCCGTGCGCTACCTCGACGGCAAGCCGGCCGAGATCGAGAAGCTGCTGATCTCCACGCAGCACAAGGAGGGCGCCGAGTCGCTGATCCCGGACGACCTCTGGGAGCACGTCGTCGAGCCGGTGCTGCCGAAGGACCTCTACGACGCCGGCAAGCTGCGCAAGAACTTCCTCGTCAACCCGACCGGCCGCTTCGTCATCGGCGGTCCGGTGGGCGACTGCGGCCTGACCGGGCGCAAGATCATCGTCGACACCTACGGCGGCATGGCCCGTCACGGCGGCGGCGCGTTCTCGGGCAAGGACCCCTCGAAGGTCGACCGCTCGGCGGCCTACGCCGCGCGCTACGTCGCCAAGAACGTCGTGGCCGCCGGCCTGGCGGACCGCGCCGAGGTGCAGGTCGCCTACGCGATCGGCGTCGCGCACCCGGTCTCGGTGATGGTCGAGACGTTCGGCACCGAGCACGTCGGCCGCGGCGTCATCGCGCAGCTGATCGACGAGCACTTCGACCTGCGCCCGGGCGCCTTCCGCGAGGAGCTCAAGCTGCACCGGCCGATCTACCAGAAGACCGCGGCGTACGGCCACTTCGGCCGCGACGACCACGACTTCACCTGGGAGAAGACCGACAAGGCGCAGCTGCTGCGCGAGGCCGCCGGCCTCGGCGCAGAGGCGACGGCCGTCTAGGTCCCGAGCCGCCCGGCCAGGGCGCTCGCGTCGAGCACCTGGCCGGCCGGCGGCGCCGTCACGTGCACGGGCACGTGGTAGCGCAGCACGTCGAGCGTCATCGACATCGAGACCGGGACCACGCCGCGGGTCGAGAACGTCGCGGTCAGGCGGCGCACGAGCTGCTGGGAGTCGACCCAGACGTCGACGGGCATCGACGCGACCCCGAGCGAGGTCTCCACCTGCTGGAGCGCCTTGCCCGCGTCGCCGCCGAGCGCCTTGCCGGCCTTCGCGAAGTCGATGGAGGCCGCGTAGTGGGTCGTCTGCACGCCGCGCACGGTGTCGGTGCCGACGCGGCGCGCGTCGCCGGCGGCCTTCAGGAAGCCGAGGTACTGGCTGAGCTGGCCGGCGCCGGACTCCTGGAGCGCGCCGATGTCGATGCCGGCCTTCTTGCCGAGCGCGGTCAGGTCGATCTTGATCCACGACTTGCCGGCGGGCAGGCCGCCCGGCAGGCCCGGGGGCAGGTGGATGTAGAAGACCTTCCCGTCCACGATCTCGTCGATCCGCATCGGGCCGGCGCCAGGGACGGTGACGCTCATCGAGAAGCTGCCCTGATGGGTCGTCTGGTCGAGCACGCCGCTGCCCGCGACGGGGATCGTGTGCCCGCCCGCGGTCATGGTCATCTGCATGGCCATCTGGGCGCCGCCCGCGCCGGCGGTCGTCTCCGCGGCCCTGGCGACGGGGTCGACGGCGTTCTGGACGCTGCTCGCGGCGCCGCAGCCGGCGGCGGCCGTGGCCGGGATCGCGAGGAGGAGGGCGAGGGCGAGGTGGGGACGGCGCATGTGCGCAGTATCGGCAGTCCGGCGGCGGCGCGCCAGGGGCCCGTCGGGCGCCCGGACTAAGGTCCGAGGCGATGCCGCCCGTGGCCCGCGTGGAGCCGCTCACCACGGCCCGCGTGCTGCGCGGGCCGTTCGACTACGCGCGCCCGGACGGCGTCGGCGTTGGCTCCGTGCTGATGGTCCCGTTCGGGCGCCGCGACGTGCTCGGCGTCGTCACGGACCTCGCGGACGTCTCCGAGCACGAGCTGCTGGCGCCCCGGCGCGTGCTCGAGGCCGACCTGCCGGCGGAGCTGGTCGAGCTCGCGATGTGGATGGCGCGCGAGTACTGCTCGACGCCCGCCCGGGCCCTCTCGCTGCTGCTGCCGCCGCGCGGCACGCGCACGAAGACCGCGCTGTGGGCATGGCCCGCCCCCGGCGCGGATGCGGCCGGCGAGCGCCTGACGGACCGCCAGCGCGCGCTGCTGGCCTCGCTGCCGCGCTTCGCGGGCGGCGACCTCGCCGCGTTGCGGCGGCTGGAGGCGCGCGGCCTGGTGACGATCGGGCCGCGCGTGGTGCGCCGCGCGCCCGAGCACGTCGCGGTCGGCGCGCGCGACACCGGCGCGCCGGCGCTGAGCGCGACCCAGCAGGCCGCGCTCGCGGCGATCGCCGCGGCGGCGCCGGGCGAGCGGCTGCTGCTGCACGGCGTCACCGGCTCCGGCAAGACCGAGGTCTACCTGCGCGCCGCGGAGCGCACGCTCGCCGCCGGCCGGCGCGTGATCGTGCTCGTGCCGGAGATCGCACTCACACCGCAGATCGTCTCGCGCTTCGTCGCGCGCTTCGGCGAGACGGTCGCCGTGCTGCACTCGCGCCTGTCGGCCGGCGAGCGCCACGACGAGTGGCTCCGCCTGCGCCGCGCGGAGGCGCGCGTCTGCGTCGGGCCGCGCTCGGCCGTCTTCGCGCCGATGGAGGACGTCGGCCTGATCGTCGTCGACGAGGAGCACGACGCGTCCTACAAGAACGAGGGCGACCCGCGCTACGACGCGCGCCTGGTCGCCGAGTACCGCGCGGCGCTGAGCGGCGCGGTCCTCGTCGCCGGCAGCGCGACGCCGCGGCCCGAGAGCTTCCACGCGCTGCGGCGCCTGCGGCTGCCCGAGCGCGTCGACGGCGCGCGGCTGCCGCCCGTGGAGATCGTCGACATGCGCCAGACCTCCGCGGCGCTGCACCCGCGCACGCACGAGGCGCTGACCGACGCCCGCAAGGCGATCGTGCTGCTGAACCGCCGCGGCTGGTCGAACTTCCTCACCTGCCGCTCGTGCGGGCACGTCTGGAGCTGCCCGGAGTGCGAGGTGACGCTCGTCCTTCACCGTGCGGACGGCCTGCTCGCCTGCCACCACTGCGGCCACCGCGAGCACGTGCCCGCCCGCTGCGTGAAGTGCGGCTCGGTCTCGATCGCGCGCCACGGCACCGGTACGGAGCGCCTGGAGGCAGAGCTCGCCGAGCGCGGCCGGGTCTTCCGCCTGGACGCCGACGCCGGCGACCCGGCGCGCGTGCTCGCGGCGTTCGAGGCCGCGGACTCGGGCACGCTCGTGGGCACGCAGATGGTCGCCAAGGGCCACGACTTCCCCGACGTCGACCTCGGAGTGGTGCTCGACGCGGACGCGACCCTGCGCTTCCCCGACTTCCGTGCCGAGGAGCGGACGTTCGCGCTCGTCGCGCAGCTCGCCGGCCGCGCCGGCCGCGGAATCCGGCCCACCCACCCGGGCAGGGTCCTCGTGCAGACGCTCGCGCCGGACGCGCCGTCGATCGTCCTCGCCGCCCGTCACGACGCCGACGCCTTCCTGGAGGGCGAGCTGGAGCGCCGCCGCGCGCTGCGCTACCCGCCCTTCTCGACGCTGATCCGCGTCGTCTGCTCCTCCGAGCAGCCCGGCGCCGCGCAGGCGGCGGCCGCGGCCGTGCACGAGCGCCTGCCCGGCGCGCTCGGCCCCGCGCCGCTGTTCCGCCTGCGCCGCCGCGAGCGCAGCCAGCTCGTCGTCAAGGCCGCCGAGCGCGAGCACGCGGTCGAGACGGTCGGCGCCGCCGTCGACGCCGTCGCCGCGGACCGCGCGCACCGGGCGGCCGCCTTCAGCGTGGACGTCGATCCCCAGTAGTCCGGCCCCCGGCGGCGCGGGTACCCTGCCCAGGGGAGATGGCCGAGCAGCACGAGCACGAGCACGACGAGCAGGAGCCGATCGAGACCGAGCCGCCGCAGCTCGATCCCGAGGCGCGCGCGCGGCGCGACGCGGCGCTCGCGCACGTGCGCAAGTTCGGCGACCCGGTGCTGCGCGTGAAGGCGCGCCCCGTCGAGGTCTTCGACGAGCGGCTGCGCGAGGAGGTGCAGCGGATGGGCGCGCTGATGGCCGACGCGCTCGGCATCGGGCTCGCCGCGACGCAGGTCGGCGTCGCGCATCGCGTGCTCGTCTACCGCGTGGAGCCCGACAGCCCCGTCAACGCGCTCGTCAACCCCGAGATCGAGTGGAAGGGCAAGGAGCAGGAGATCTCCGAGGAGGGCTGCCTCAGCCTGCCCGGCGTGATCGTGGACGTCGAGCGCCCGCTGCACGTGCGCGTGCGCGCGCACGACGAGCACGGCGAGGAGGTGCTGATCGAGGCCTCGGGCCTGGAGGCGCGCGTGATCCAGCACGAGATGGACCATCTCGACGGCGTGCTGATCCTCGACCACGCGCCGAAGGACCAGCGCAAGGAGGCCGTCCGGGCCTTGCGCGAGCTCGAGGCCGCTTGAGGACCGTCTATCTCGGCACGTCGGAGTTCGCGGCCGCCGTGCTCGAGCGGCTGGCCGACACTCCGCACCGCCCGCGGCTCGTCCTCACGCGACCCGACCGGCCCGCGGGGCGGGGCCGCAGGCTGACGTCCCCGCCGGTCGCCGGGACCGCCCGCGCGCTCGGGCTCGAGCTCGGCCAGCCCGCGAGCGTCAACGACGAGGAGGCCCGCGCGCGCATCGCCGCGGCGGAGCCCGAGGTCGTGATCGTCTGCGCCTTCGGCGCGCTGATCAAGGAGCCGCTGCTCTCCGAGCACGAGCTGCTCAACGTCCATCCCTCGCTGCTGCCGCGCTGGCGCGGCGCTGCGCCGGTCGAGCGGGCGATCATGGCCGGCGACGAGCGCACCGGCGTGTCGATCATGCGCGTCACCGCCGGGCTCGACAGCGGTCCCGTGTGCCTGGCCGGCGAGGAGCCGATCGCGCCCGACGACACCTACGGGACGCTCGCGCCGCGCCTGGAGGAGCTCGGTGCGCGGCTGCTGGTCCGCGCACTCGACGAGCGCCCGC
>DASTWP010000257.1:0-10320 GCA_035765835.1 Solirubrobacteraceae bacterium | reverse complement strand
TGCCGACCGACGCCACGCTGCAAGCCTTCGCGGACACGATGGTCCCCGGCCGCAAGGTCGCCGCCGACGTCCTCGGGGGCGCAATCGACCCGCGCGCGATCGCGGGCGTCGACGCCCAGCCGGGCGCGGTCGAGGCGGGCGCGCTCGAGCTCTATCACCACCCGGAGGTCGGCTTCGACGCGCTCGAGGCGCCGTTCCTCGCCGACCTGAGCGCGCGCAGCCTCCCGCACGGCGGTGACTTCCTCGACCTGCCGTGGGACGGGCGCGTGCAGGTCTGCATCGAGGGCCTCGACTTCGCGAACCCGGACCGAGTGCTGTGGGAGGCCGCCGCCGCGGTCCCGTTCACCGCCTTCTGCGCGGCGGCGCTGATCCCCGAGCAGTCCGGGCCGCGCGCGGTCGGCTACGCGGTGATGGGCCTGCCCGGCGTGGCGCCGCGCGGCTACCGCGACTTCTCCTACCGGCGCCGGCTCTCGCGCGAGCGCACGCGGCACGGGTACCTCGCCTGATGGCCGAGCGCGTCGACGTCTGCATCGTCGGGTCGGGCTTCGGCGGCGCGATCACCGCCTACCGCCTCGCCGAGCTCTACGCCGCCGCCGGGGCCGATCCGCGCAGCATCCTCGTGCTCGAGCGCGGCAAGCGCTTCGGCCACCGCGACTACGCGCAGTCGATGGACATCGACCACCTCTCGGACATCTACCTGCTCGTCCAGGGCGAGGGCGCGCAGGTCGTCACCGCGAACGTCGTCGGCGGCGGCTCGAACCTCTACCTCGCCGCCTCGCTGCGCGCGCCCGCCGAGACCTTCGAGCGCCGCGACCGCCGCCCCGGCGACGGTCCCGACCGGCGCATGTGGCCCGCCGAGATCTCGCGCGCGTCGATGAACCGCTACTACCGCCGCGCGGAGCAGGGCCTGCGCGTCAACCGGCCGGCCTGGAGCCAGGTGTCGAAGTCCGGCGGCCTGTGGGCGGCGACCCTGCACCACGCCGGCCACACGTGCGACCGCGTCCCGCTCGCGATCAGCCCGAAGCGCTGCGTCAACGCGAAGTGGTGCCACACGGGCTGCATCTTCGGCGCGAAGAACTCGCTGATCACGAACTACATCCCGGCCGCCGAGGCGCTCGGGGTGCAGATCCGGCCGCTGACCGAGGTGCAGAGCATCGGCCAGTCCAGCGCGCGCCCGTACCGCTACGTCGTGAACACCGCGGCGATCGACCCGCAGACGCGCCAGGCGGGCGCCGCGCCGCCCGGCCAGATCGAGTGCAAAGTGCTCGTGATGGCGGCCGGCGCGATGGGCACGCCGCCGATCCTCGTGCGCTCGCAGCAGCTCCGGCAGCTGCCGTCGCTGTCGAGCCAGACCGGCCGCAACCTCGGCGTCAACGGCGACCACATCGCGGCGGTCGAGTACGACCCCGCGAAGGTGCGCTCGGTCCTGCGCCTGCCCGGCTACGCCGACTTCTACAAGGGCAAGCCGATCACGACGATGAGCTACGACTTCTGGGTCGGGCGCAGGGGCCCACGCTTCGACGGCACGCGCTTCACGCTGCAGGAGATCTTCCTCTCGACGCTGACCAACTTCCTCTACGACGACGGCCGTGCGCCGGAGGGCCCGCCGTCGTGGTGGGGCCTCCAGAAGAAGCAGGCGATCGCGCGCTGGGCCAACCGCATCGAGCTGCTCGCGATGGTCGAGGACACGCACGACGGCACCTTCTACGCCGCGCCCCCGAGCGGGGACTCGGGACGCACGGGCCCGGGCCCGATCGCGCTCGGCACCTTCACGTACGCCTTCTCGGAGCAGTCGATCCGCATCCGCGAGGCCGCGAACGCGGCGATCGCGGGCATCGCGGGCCGGCGCGGCCTCGGCCGGTTCATGGCGCTCACCGAGACGCAGGGCTCCTATTGCGCGCACCCGCTGGGCGGGGCGCGGATGGCGCCGACGCCGGACCTCGGCGTCGTCGACCACCGCGGCGCGGTGTTCGGCTACGAGGGCCTCTACTGCATCGACGGCTCGATCGTGCCGACCTCGCTCGGCGTCAACCCGTCGCTGACGATCGCCGCGCTCGGCGAGCGCTGCGCCGAGCGCCTCGTCGCCGACGCCGCAGATCTCGGACTGCCGGCGAAACCCGCGTGGCTGCGGCCGCAGACGCCGCCGGAGACGGTCGGGCCGCGGGTGGTGCCGGCGTGAGGCGCGCGCTCGCGCTCGCCGCACTGCTCCTCGTCGCCGCGCTGCTGGGCGGCGGCGGGGCGAGCGCGCTCGACCGCCCCACGGGCTGGGACGGCTCGAACCCGTTCAACTGCGAGCTGCAATGGGCCGGCTACGGCACGCAGGTCCCGCACCCGGACGCCGACCCCTACTGCGTGGAGTTCGACAAGCGCCGCCAGAACGTCACCGACCTCGGCATCGTGGACTTCCTCTCCAAGGAGCCCGCGCGCGTCGCGGCCGCCTCGCCGAAGTGCTTCTACTTCCAGGTCGACCACTGGCGCGGCTCGATCGTGCAGGACGACGGCTCGACGAAGACCTACGAGTGGGACGGCCACTACTACTTCGACAAGGCGCGCGGCGACGGCGGCGCGTGGGTGACGAACTTCGACATCGGCGGCCACACCGGCGACCCGAGCGAGATCCCGGGCATCCCGCCGGACATCGCCAAGGACATGGGGGAGGGGACCGGCGGCGCGACCAGCCGCGACGACATCCCCGCCGACCCGCGCTGCGCGGCGCTCGCGCAGAAGGACCCGCAGGCGATCTACGGCCCACAGGCGCAGAGCCAGGTCGCCGGCGCGCGCGCCGCCTCGTGCCGCGCGCCGTCCGGCCCGGCCGGGGGCCGGCAGCTCGGCCCCGTGACGCTCGGCGACAGCGAGGAGCGGGTGCGCGCGCAGCTCGGCGACCCGGTCGCGGTCAGCCGCGGCTTCCTGCACTTCTGCCTTGCGGGCGGCGGCAAGTACCTCGTCGGCGAGCGCGGTGACCGCAGCGGCACGCTCGGCTCCGGCGACGAGCCCGCGGTGATGGTCCTCACGACGCGTGCGGAGTACCGCCTGCGCGGCATCGGCCGCGGCGCGTCGCTGCGCGCGCTGCGCCGCGCGTTCCCGCGCGCTCGCCACATCCGCGGCACGAGCGCTTGGGCTGCGGCGCCGCGCTCGCCGTGGCTGTTCGGCATCTCGGCGCGCCGGGTGCGCTACCTCGCGGTCTACGACCGCCGCGCGATCCGCAGTCACCGCGGCCTCGCGCTGCTCCTGCGCCGCGCTGGCTGAACCGCGGCTGCGGCGGGCGTATGCGATAACATACGCGCGTATGGTGACGGAGGAGACCACGATCGCCATCGGCCCCCGCGTCAAGGCGCTGCGAGAGGCAATGGACCTCTCGCTGCGCGACCTCGCCGAGCGCTGCGGCGTCTCGGCGCCGATGCTGAGCCAGGTCGAACGCGGCGAGACGAGCCCGACGCTGTCGGTCGCGGCGCGGATCGCGGCGGGCCTCGACCTGCGGCTCAGCCAGCTCCTGCGCCTCGACGAGTCGGGCGCGGTCACCGTCGTCCGGGCGGGCGAGCGCCGCGGCGGCGGCTCGCACGAGGCCGGCCACACGTTCGAGATCCTCACCGCGCCGCTGCCGGGCCAGCGCGCGGAGCTGAGCCGCCACGTCCTCGCGCCCGGCGCGCAGACCGGCGGCCCCGGCGACCCGCCGATGCACGAGCCCGGCAGCCGCGAGATCGCGCTGCTCGAGCGCGGCAGCGCGGTGCTCGTCATCGACGGCGAGCGCCACGAGCTCGCCGAAGGCGACTGCGCGACGTTCGACGCCGACCTGCCCCACCACTTCGAGAACCCCGGGCCCGGGGAGGCCGCCCTGCTGGCGGTCGTCGCCGCGGGCCTCCGACGCAGCTAGTGGTCGGCCAGGGAACATCCGCGGGATTGCGGCCGGTGCTCGCCGAGCCTGGCTGCGTCCTGCGTCCTGGCCAGCCACGACGATCGCCCGCCCGCCGATCCGGCGGACCCCACCTGACCGACCACTAGGACACGCATGCCACAGACCCTGTTCGACAAGATCTGGGCGGCCCACGAGGTCGCGCCGAACCTGATCTACATCGACCTGCACCTCGTCCACGAGGTCACGAGCCCGCAGGCCTTCGACGGCCTGCGCCTCGCCGGCCGGAAGGTCCGCCGCCCCGACCGCACGCTCGCGACCGCCGACCACAACGTGCCCACCGACGGCACGCCCGTCGCGGCGCGCATCAAGGACGAGCTGAGCCGCGTGCAGGTCGAGACCCTCGAGCGCAACTGCGAGGAGTTCGGCATCCCGCTCTACACGCTGGGCTCCGATCGCCAGGGCATCGTGCACGTGATCGGGCCCGAGCTCGGCGTCACGCAGCCGGGCATGACGATCGTCTGCGGCGACAGCCACACCGCCACGCACGGCGCGTTCGGCGCGCTCGCGTTCGGCATCGGCACGAGCGAAGTCGAGCACGTGCTCGCGACGCAGTGCCTGGTGCAGCGGCGCCCGCGCTCGATGCGGATCCGCTACGAGGGTGCGCTCGGCGCCGGCGTCACGGCCAAGGACCTGATCCTCGGCACGATCGGGCAGATCGGCGTCGCGGGCGCGACCGGCCACGTGGTCGAGTTCGCCGGGCCCGCGATCGAGGCGCTCTCGATGGAGGGCCGCATGACCGTCTGCAACATGACGATCGAGGCCGGCGGCCGCGCGGGCATGATCGCGCCCGACGAGACGACGTTCGCGTGGGTGCAGGAGCGCGCGGGCGTCGCGGAGATCCCCGATGCCTGGCGCGAGCTGCGGACCGACGACGGCGCGAGCTTCGACACCGAGGTCGCGGTCGACGCGTCCGCGCTCAGCCCGATGGTCACGTGGGGCACCAACCCCGGCCAGGTCGTGCCGGTCACCGGCGCGGTGCCGGAGCCCGCGAGCGAGGGCGAGGAGCGCGCGTTGGAGTACATGGGCCTCGAGGCGGGAACGGCGGTGCAGGACATCCGCCTGGATCGCGTCTTCATCGGCTCCTGCACCAACTCGCGGATCGGCGACCTGCGCGCCGCCGCGCGGATGGTCGAGGGCCGCAAGGTCGCAAGCGACGTCTACGCGATGGTCGTGCCGGGCTCGGTTCAGGTGAAGCTCCAGGCCGAGCGCGAGGGCCTGGACGCGGTCTTCCGCGAGGCCGGCTTCGACTGGCGCGGCGCGGGCTGCTCGATGTGCCTGGGCATGAACCCGGACATCCTCAAGCCCGGCGAGCGCTGCGCCTCGACGTCCAACCGCAACTTCGAGGGGCGCCAGGGCCGCGGCGGCCGCACGCACCTCGTCAGCCCCGAGATGGCGGCCGCGGCCGCGATCGAGGGCCGCTTCGTCGACATCAGGGAGTGGGAGGCCTCATGAAGGCGATCGAGACCATCACGGGTCCCGTCAGCGTGCTGATGCGCGACGACGTCGACACCGACCAGATCATGCCCAAGCAGTTCCTCAAGCGGGTCGAGCGGACGGGCTTCGGCGAGTTCCTCTTCTACGACTGGGCCAAGCAGCCCGGCTGGGACCTTCCGCGCAACCAGATCCTCGTCGCGGGGCGCAACTTCGGCTGCGGCTCGAGCCGCGAGCACGCGCCGTGGGGGCTCGAGGACTACGGCTTCCGCGTGCTGATCGCCGAGAGCTTCGCCGACATCTTCCGCTCCAACTGCACGAAGATCGGCCTGCTGCCTGTCGAGCTGCCCGCGGACGCGGTGAAGGCGATCGCCGAGGCCGGCGAGTGCCAGGTGGACCTGCGCGAGCAGGAGGTCCGCTGGCCGGGGGGCGCCGCGTCGTTCGAGATCGACGCCGAGACCAAGCACCGGCTGCTGAACGGCCTCGACGACATCGCGCTGACGCTGCAGCAGGACGAGGCGATCGCCGCCTACGAGCACGACCGCGAGCGCACCGGGCCGAACACGACCGAGCTGGTGAGCGCATGAGCCTGCCTGCTCCTCGCGAGGGCGCGACCGCGCTTGTCACCGGTGCCTCGTCGGGCATCGGCGAGCAGTTCGCGCGGCAGCTGGCCGCGCGCGGGCACCACGTCACGCTCGTCGCGCGCAGCGCGGAGAAG
Source organism: Solirubrobacteraceae bacterium (assembly GCA_035765835.1). Classification (GTDB taxonomy): domain Bacteria; phylum Actinomycetota; class Thermoleophilia; order Solirubrobacterales; family Solirubrobacteraceae; genus JAOPZW01. Next base: position 4,258 of record DASTWP010000257.1, on the reverse strand, counting down.
CTCGAGGACCTCGCGGCGGAGCTCGCCAACGCGGACGCCCGGCCCGCCGACCTCAGCGACCCCGCCGCGCGCGACGCGCTCGCGACCTCGATCGGCCGCGACGTCGACGTGCTCGTCAACTGCGCGGGCTTCGGCGTCTACACCGCCTTCGGCGACACCCCGCGCGAGCGCGAGCTCGAGCAGGTGCGGCTGCTGGTCGAGGCGCCGGTCGACCTCATGCACCGCTACCTGCCGGCCATGGCGCTGCGCGGCGGCGGCGCGGTCATCAACGTCAGCTCGACCTCGGCCTTCCAGCCGCTGCCCTACAACGCGGGCTACGCGGCCGCGAAGGCGCACACGCTGCTGCTCTCCGAAGGCGTCGGCGCGGAGGTGCGCGAGAAGGGGGTGACGATCACCGCCGTCTGCCCCGGCCCGGTCCCGACCGGCTTCCAGGAGGCCTCGGATGCGACCTTCGCGGAGAAGCTGCCGAAGCTCACGTGGGTCAGCGCGGAACGCGTCGCCAGGGACGCGCTGCGCGCCGCCGACCGCGGCCGGCGCTCGGTCATCCCGGGCGGGCCGCAGGTGAAGCTCGCCTTCGCGCTCAACCGCTACCTGCCCTCCGCGATCTCGCTGCCGGTCTCCAAGCGCCTGATGGCCGTATGAGCGCGCGGATCGCGCTTCTGCCCGGGGACGGCATCGGCCCCGAGATCACCGCACCGGCGGTCGAGGTCCTCTCGAAGCTCGGCGACTTCGAGTTCGAGGAGCACCCGTTCGGCGGCGCGTCGATCGACGCGCACGGGACAGCGCTCACCGACGGCGTGCTCGAGGCCTGCCGGCGCTCCGACGCGGTGCTGCTCGCCTGCGTCGGCGGCCCGAAGTGGGACACCACGGACCCGTCGAGGCCGCGGCCCGAGCAGGGCCTGCTAGGGCTGCGCAAGGCGCTCGGCCTGTACGCGAACCTGCGCCCGGTCAAGGCGCTCGACGCCCTGCTGGACGCGAGCCCGCTGCGCCGCGACGTCGTCGAGCGCACGGACATGCTCGTCGTGCGCGAGCTCACCGGCGGCATCTACTTCGGCGAGAAGACGCGCGAGGACGGCCGCGCCAGCGACCTCTGCGTCTACACGACCGCGGAGATCGAGCGCATCGCCCGCATCGCGTTCAAGGCCGCCCGCGCGCGGGTGACCTCCGTCGACAAGGCGAACGTGCTCGAGACCGGCCGCCTCTGGCGCGAGGTCGTGCACCGCGTCCACGACGAGGAGTTCCCGAACGTCGAGCTCGAGCACGCGCTCGTGGACTCGACCGCGATGAAGCTCGTCACCGCGCCGCGGCACTTCGACGTGATCCTCACCGAGAACATGTTCGGGGACATCCTCAGCGACGAGGCGTCCGTGATCACCGGCTCGCTCGGCCTGCTGCCGAGCGCGTCGCTCGGCGACGGCGGGCCGGGCCTGTTCGAGCCCGTGCACGGCTCGGCGCCCGACATCGCCGGCCAGGGGATCGCCAACCCGCTCGCGATGTTCCTGAGCGCGGCGATGCTGCTCCGCCACGGGCTCGGTTGGAACGATCAGGCGGCCGCCTTAGAATCGGCCGTGGATCGGGCCTTGCAGGAGGGGCTCCGGACCCGGGACCTCGGTGGCAGCGCGAGCACGGCCGAGGCGACGGAAGCGGTGCTCGCCCACCTCGGATAGGAGCAGGATCGTGAACCAGGCCGACCTCATCTGGATGAACGGGGAGCTCGTCCCGTGGGAGGACGCGAAGGTCCACGTCCTCACGCACGGCCTGCACTACGGCACGGGCGTCTTCGAGGGCGTGCGCTGCTACGACACCCAGATCGGCCCCGCGGTCTTCCGCAACCGCGACCACGTCGACCGGCTCTTCAAGTCCTCCGAGCTGTACTACATGCCGGTCCCGTTCGATCGCGAGCGCATCCGCCAGGCGACGCTCGAGACGATCGCCGCCAACAACCTGCGCTCCTGCTACATCCGCCCGCTCGTCTTCCGCGGCTACGGCACGATGGGCCTGTTCCCGCTCGATGCCCCCGTCGACGTGGCGATCGCCGTCTGGGAATGGGGCGCCTACCTCGGCGAGGAGGGCAAGCGCTCGGGCGTGCGCGCGAAGGTCTCGAGCTGGCGGCGCATCAGCCCGGACTCGCTGATCCCGCACGCGAAGGCGAGCGGCCAGTACCTCAACTCCGTGCTGGCGAAGATCGAGTCGCACAAGGCCGGCTACGAGGAGTCGATCCTGCTCGACGACCACGGCCACGTCTGCGAGGGCTCGGGCGAGAACATCTTCGTCGTGCGCGAGGGCCGGATCGTCACACCGCCGCAGACCGCCTCGATCCTGGACGGCATCAACCGCAAGTCCGTGATCCAGATCGCGCGCGACCTCGGGTTCGAGGTCGTCGAGCGCGATCTCGCGCGCGCCGAGCTCTACCTCGCCGACGAGGTCTTCATGAGCGGCACGGCCGCGGAGCTCGTGCCCGTGCGCGAGGTCGACGACCACCAGGTCGCCGACGGCAAGCCCGGCGAGATCACCGTGGCGGTGCAGCAGGCGTTCGACGACGCGCTGCACGGGCGCAGCGAGCGCTACCGCGAGTGGCTCGACCCGGTGCCGGTCAGCGCGCGCGAACCGGTCGCATGAGACCCCACCGCGGGTCCCCCCACAACGGGGCTTCGCTCCCAGACGGGCAGGCGCTGGGGAGCATCGAGCTGTACGACGCCACCCTGCGCGACGGCATGGGCGGCGGCGGCATGTCGCTGACGGCCGGCGAGAAGCTGCGCGTCGTCCACAAGCTCGACGAGCTGGGCATCCACCTGATCGAGGCCGGCTTCCCCGCGTCGAACCCGAAGGAGGCCGAGCTCTTCGGCCTGCTCGCGGGCGAGCGCCTCGCACGCAGCGAGATCGTCGCCTTCGGCATGACCCGCCGGCGCGGCGCTCGCGCCGAGGAGGACGAGGGCCTGCGCGTGCTCGCGGACTGCTTCGCGCCGGTGTGCACGCTCGTCGGCAAGTCCTCGGTCCTGCACGTCGAGAAGGTCGTGCGCGTCTCGCGCGAGGAGAACCTCGCGATGATCGCGGAGTCGATCGCGTTCCTGGTCGCGCAGGGCAAGCGCGCGATCCTCGACGCCGAGCACTTCTTCGACGGCTGGCGGGCCGACCCGGCGTACGCCGTGGCGTGCGTGCGCGCTGCCGCCGGGGCGGGCGCCGAGCGCGTCGTGCTCTGCGACACCAACGGCGGCTCGCTGCCCTCGCAGGTGAGCGCCGCGGTCGCCGCGGTGCGCGAGGCGCTGCCGGACGTCGCGCTCGGCATCCACACGCACGACGACTCCGGCTGCGCGGTGGCGAACACGCTCGTCGCCGTCGAGGCCGGCGCGACGCAGGTGCAGGGCACGATGAACGGCATCGGCGAGCGCACCGGCAACGCCAACCTCGTGACGATCGTCGCCGACCTGCAGCTCAAGCTCGGCCACGAGGTGCTGCCGGAGGGCCGCCTGGAGCTGCTGACGCCGACCGCGCACTTCGTCGACGAGCTGCTCAACCGCGCGCCGAACCCGGCGCAGCCCTACGTCGGCAAGAACGCTTTCGCGCACAAGGCGGGCCTGCACGCCGCCGGCATCCGCGCCGAGCCGAGCACCTTCGAGCACGTGGACCCCGTCGCCGTCGGCAACCGGCGCGACGTGCTCGTGTCCGAGCTCGCCGGCCGCGGCTCGGTGGTCGAGAAGGCGCAGGCGGCGGGCCTCGACCTCGACGAGGAGGCGGCCGCACGCGTCGTCGAGCGCGTGAAGGCGCTCGAGCACGGCGGCTACCAGTTCGAGGCCGCCGACGGCTCCTTCGAGCTGCTGCTGCGCCGCGAGGGCGGCGCCTACGAACCGCTGTTCCGGCTGGAGAGCTGGCGCGTGATCGTGGAGCAGCGGGCCGAGGGCAAGGTGGAGACCGAGGCCACGATCAAGATCTGGGCCCCACCCGGACCCGGAGGCGAGCGCTACGTGCGCACCGCCGAGGGCAACGGCCCCGTGAACGCGCTCGACCGCGCGCTGCGCTCCGCGATCACCGAGATCCACCCGCACCTCGCGGACATCGAGCTCGTCAACTACAAGGTGCGCATCCTCGACGAGACGCACGGCACCGAGGCCGTGACGCGCGTGCTGATCGACGCTTCCGACGGCCAGGAGGTGTGGGGCACGATCGGCGTCGACGAGAACGTGATCGCGGCCTCCTGGCAGGCGCTCGTCGACTCGCTCGCGTATGCCGAGCAGCCCGGCCGCGGCGCCCGCGCCGCGCT
>DASTWP010000256.1:0-13443 GCA_035765835.1 Solirubrobacteraceae bacterium | reverse complement strand
AGGAGCGCAAGATCAACCTGATCGACACGCCGGGGGAGCCGAGCTTCGTCGCCGACGCGCTCGGGGCCCTGCGGGTCTGCGAATCCGCCGTCTTCGTGATCAACGCGGTGATGGGCGTCGAGGTGTCCGCCGCGCGCCTGTGGCAGCGCGCCGAGGAGCTGGACATCGCGCGGATGGTGTTCGTGAACATGCTCGACCGCGAGCGCGCCGACTTCTTCCGCACGCTGGAGCAGCTGAAGTCCGCCTTCGGCCAGCACGTCGTCGCGACCGAGATCCCGATCGGCAGCGAGCACGACGTGCGCGGCGTGATCGACCTCGTCGATATGAAGGCCTACGAGTACGACGGGGCCACGCGCGAGAACTGCCGCGAGATCGAGATCCCGGGCGAGCTGCGCGCCCAGGCCGAGGAGTACCGCGAGAAGCTGATGGACGAGGTCGCCGAGGTATCCGAGGCGCTGATGGAGCGCTACCTCGAGGGCGAGGAGATCTCCCACTCCGAGATCGTGGACGCCCTCAAGGAGGGCACGAACCACGGCGACATCTTCCCCGTCGTCTGTGGCGTCGCGACGCGCAACCTCGGCACCAACCGCCTGCTCGACGCGATCGTCGAGGACCTGCCGAGCCCGGTGAAGCACGGCGCGCTCGAGCTGCCGGAGGTCACGCTCGAGCCCGACGAGTCCAAGGAGCTCTTCGCGTACGTCTTCAAGACCAAGGCCGATCCGTTCGCCGGGCGGATCAACTTCTTCCGCGTCTACCAGGGCGTGATGCGGCCCGACACGCAGGTGCTGAACACCCGTGCCCACAGCAAGGAGCGGATCGGCACGCTGGCGGTCTTCGAGGGCAAGGAGTCGACGCACGCCGACGGCTTCGGCCCGGGCGACATCGGCGCGGTCGCGAAGCTCAAGGAGACGCGTGCGGGCGACTGGCTCGCGGCCCGCGACGAGCCGATCGCGATGCCGCAGATCAAGCTGCCGCAGCCGGTGATGGCGTTCGCGATCGAGCCGAAGGCGAAGGGCGAGGAGGACAAGGTCTTCACCTCGCTGCGCCGCCTGCAGGAGGAGGACCCGACCATCGACCTGCACCGTGACGCGCAGACCGGCGACCAGATCGTCGCCGGGCTCTCGCAGGTGCATGTCGAGGTCGTCGTCGACCGCCTCAAGTCCCGCTTCGGGGCGGAGGTCACGCTCAAGCCGCCGCGGGTGCCCTACCAGGAGACGATCCGCCGGGCGGCCAAGGCGCACGGGCGCCACAAGAAGCAGACCGGCGGGCGCGGCCAGTTCGGCGACTGCCACATCGAGATCGAGCCGCTCCCGGAATCGGACCCCGCCCACCCGTTCGAGTTCGTCGACGCGATCAAGGGCGGCGTGATCCCGCAGGGCTTCATCCCGGCGGTCGAGAAGGGCTGCCTGGAGGCGCTCGAGCACGGAGCGGTCGCCGGCTATCCCGTCAAGGGCGTGCGCGTGCGCCTCTTCGACGGCTCCTACCACTCGGTGGACTCCTCGGAGATGGCGTTCAAGATGGCCGGCTCGATCGCGATGAGGGAGGCCCTGGCGCAGGCCGGGCCGGTGCTGCTGGAGCCGATCATGCTCGTGACGCTGTCGGTGCCCGAGGAGAGCGTCGGCGACGTGATCGGCGACCTGAACTCCCGCCGCGGGCGCCCGCAGGGGATGGAGCCCGGGCCGGGGGGGATGACCGAGGTCAAGGCCGAGGTGCCGATGGCGGAGATGCTCACGTACGCCCCCGACCTGCGCTCGCTGACCGGCGGCCAGGGCGACTACACGATGGAGTTCGAGCGCTACGAGGAGGTGCCCTCGCACCTCGCGCAGAAGGTCGTCGACAAGGCGCGCGACGAGGACGCGGCCGTCAAGGCCTGAACGCCGGATCCCGGGGGCGGGGCGACGATCTCGGTACCCTCGGCCGCGTGACCCGGAAGTCGATCGTCACCAACGGGCCCGTCGTCTCGTGCGACGTCTGCGGGCGCACGCTGCTGCGCGGCGAGCACGCGGACACGTTCCTGCACGGCGGCGCGCGCCGCAACGTCTGCGAGCTCTGCACGGCGCGGGCGGCCAACGAGGGCTGGATCCGCGACGGGCTGGACGGCGCCACGGTGCGCTCGAGCGGCCGCGGGCGCTCGCGCCGAGGGCGCGAGGGCTCGCTGCTGGGCCGCCTGAAGGCGCGCCGAGAGGCCGCGCGCGAGGTCCAGGACGAGCCGTGGGCCGAGCCGCCCGAGCCGGTCTTCGACGAGGAGGGCTGGGCGGTGCAGCCGGAGGCCGAGCCGCAGCTCGAGCCGGAGCCCCAGCCCGAGCCGGCCGCGCCCGTGCCGCAGGAGCCGCTCTACGAGCAGCCGTACGAACCACGCACGGTCCACGCCGTGCCCACGAACGCCGACCTGAAGATGGCGCGCGCCCTCGAGGTCTTCAACGCCAATGGGCACCGCCGCACGGTCTCGGGCGTCGCCCGCTCACTCGGCGCGCCGATCGTCTGCGTGCGCCCGTCGGAGACCGAGGGCAGCGTCGTGCTGATCACCGTCGCCTGGGAGCTGTCGTGGTACCGCTTCGAGGTCGACCTCGGCAACGAGGCGGCCGGCGTGCGCATCGTGGCCCAGGGGGCGGAGCTCTCCGAGCTCGAGCCGGCCGAGCAGGAGCCCAACGCGGCGGCCGACGAGCATGGCGGTTTGCACCTCGCGGCCCAGCATGCATAGCATCGCGCCCCGATGATCTACTCCGTGGTGCCCGAGGAGCTCGCCGACGAGCTCTACGAGAAGCTCGTCGCGTACTACAAGGACGACCCGAACGTGACGGTCATCGTCGATCGCCGCTCGAGCGAGCGCCGCGGCCCGGGCGACACGCCCGAGGACGCGAGCCGCCGCGAGACGCGCGACCGCCGCCGCCCGCGCGTGCCGGGCGAGTTCCCGCCGATCGACTCCGCGCTCCCCGCGGCCGAGTGACGAAGCTCGTCGTCCACGTGGACGGCGGCTCGCGCGGCAACCCGGGGCCGGCCGCGGCCGCGGCGGTCGTCTCCGAGCCCGGGGGCGAGGTCCTCGACGAGGCGCACGAGCTGCTGGGTATCGCCAGCAACAACGTCGCCGAGTACCGCGGGCTCCTGCTGGGCCTGGATCGTGCGGCGGCGCTCGGGGCCACCGAGGTCGAGGTCGTCAACGACTCCGAGCTGGTCGCCAAGCAGGTCACCGGCCTCTACAAGGTCAAGCACCAGGACATGAAGCCGCTGCACGCGCAGGCCATGCGCTCCCTGGCCCGCTTCGAGCGGTGGAGCATCCGCAGCGTCCCGAGGGCGCACAACGCGGCCGCCGATGCGCTCGTCAATCGCGCGCTCGACGCCGCCGGGCGCTGACGAACGTCCGCCCGCCGCAGCGGGACTCGGGTTTTCGCGAGCCCTGCCGATAGAGCGAGCATGTCCGTGGGCACCGAGATCCGTTCCTCGGCGGGTTCCCCGCCGCCATCGCGCCGTCTGCGCTTCATCGGCGACGTCATCGTCGACCTCGGCTATGCGGATCGCGAGGCGGTCGACGCCGCCGTCGCGCAGGCCCGCGAGTCCGGCCGGCGCACCGGCGAGGTCCTGCTCGAGAACGGCACGCTGACCGCCGACCAGCTCGCGCGCGTCGTCGCGGAGCGCTTCGGCGTCGAGTACGTCGACCTCAACGGGATCGACGCCGACATGACGGCCGCGAACCTCATCAGCGCCTCGGCGGCCCGCCGCTACGAGGCGGTGCCCGTCCGCTTCATCGACGACCGCACGCTGCTGGTCGTGATGGTCGATCCCGGCAACGTGCTCGCGATCGACGACCTCGCGATCCTGACCAGCTTCGACATCCGCCCGGCGGTCGCGCCGAAGGAGGACGTCGCGGCGCTGATCACGCGCCTGAACAGCCTCACGGACGTGGTCGTCGAGGAGGTCGTCGACGACGACGCGACCGAGATCACCGACCTGCGCGAGACCGACGACGACGCGCCGGTCATCAAGCTCGTGCACTCGCTGATCGCGCAGGGCGTCGAGCGCGGCGCCTCCGACCTGCACTTCGAACCGGGGGCCGGCGGCGAGATGGTCGTGCGCTACCGCGTCGACGGCGTCCTGACCGAGGCCACGCGCATCCCCCGGCGCCTGGTGCCGGGCGTGGTCTCGCGGATCAAGATCATGTCCGACCTCGACATCGCCGAGCGCCGGCACCCGCAGGACGGCCGCGTGGCGCTGACGATCGACGGGCGCCACATCGACGTCCGCGTCGCCACGCTGCCGCTGGTCTCCGGCGAGGCCGCCGTGCTGCGCGTGCTCGACAAGGACGGCGGCGTCATCGACCTCGACAAGCTCGGCATGGTCGAGCCCGAGCTGCGCGCGTTCGCGCGCGCGTTCTCGAAGCCCCACGGCGCGGTCCTGGTGACCGGGCCGACCGGCTCGGGCAAGACGACCACGCTCTACGGCGCGCTCCAGCGCCTGCACACGCCGGACAAGAACATCATCACGATCGAGGACCCGGTCGAGTACCAGCTCGACGGCATCAAGCAGATGCAGATCAACCCGAAGGTGGGCGTGACGTTCGCCACCGGGCTGCGCTCGATGATGCGCGCGGACCCCGACGTGATCATGGTCGGCGAGGTCCGCGACAAGGACACCGCCCAGATCGCGGTCGAGGCCGCCCTGACCGGCCACCTCGTGCTCTCGACGCTGCACACCAACGACGCGCCGACGGCGATCGCGCGGCTGATCGAGATGGGCGTCGAGCCCTTCCTCGTCGCCAGCGCGGTCGACTGCGTCGTGGCGCAGCGCCTGGCGCGGACGCTCTGCGACCACTGCAAGACGCCGGTGAAGGTCGACGGCAAGGTCGTGCGCGAGCACGGCTTCGACGTGCCGGACAAGCACGTCGAGGCCTTCGAGCCCGCCGGCTGCGCGCGCTGCGGTGGCAGCGGCTACAAGGGCCGCATCGGCATCTACGAGGTGATGGTCGTCGACGAGCGGATCCGCCACCTGGCCGTGAGCCGCGCGACGGCCGACGAGATCGCCGCGGTCGCCGAGGACAACGGCATGCGCCGCCTGCGCGAGGAGGGCCTCGCGAAGGTCCGCGCGGGCCTGACGTCGTTCGCGGAGATCGCGCGCGTCACCGCCTAGGGGTGCCGGAGACGGCCACGTGGCCGGCGGAGGCGGGTCCCCGTCGCCGGGGGCGACATCGTCTCAGGGTGTGGGAACGGGCCACCTAGGTGGTCCTGACGCGGACATGGCGTGGCGATGGAATGCCACCCATGAACCGAAACCTCCTCCTCACCGCAGCCGCCGCCACCGCGATCGCCGCCGGGGCCACCGTGCCCGCGGCGGGCGCCGAGACGGCCGCTTCCCCGAAGCTCGAAGGCGCCTACGCGTACGTCCAGCAGCTCGCAGGCTCCCACCAGAACCTGCTGCGCGTCGTCTTCCGGACCAGCGCGAAGCTGCCGCGCCGCTACGACGGGATGATCCGCGCCGGCGGCAAGATCGACGGCGTCGGCCACTCGGTCTCGACGGTCAAGGCCGGCAGCACGTGCTACGCCGTGGCCGGCGAGATCAAGGGCGGCCGCATCGCCGTCATCGACCATGACGGCAACGTCGCGCACAAGCGGGCGAAGCTCGGCACCAGGTTCCGCTTCGACTTCGTGCTGAAGGACGGGACGACCCAGACCCGCACCGTCAGGCTGCGCGCCGAGAAGCGCGGCGACGCGAGCGGCGGGCCGCTGGGCTGCTGAGCGGTCGCGGGGCCGCGCGGCCGCGCGTCTGATAGTCCTAGGGCCGGGCGGGTGATATCCCGCCCGGCGATTTTCATGACGGTTCCACCGCCCCCCACCCAGCCGCTCGCCTAGCCGACGCGATGGCCGAGCGGCCCAACCCGATCCTCGAGGCCCACCGCTTCCTGCGGCGCGGGCCGGTGAGTGAGGAGGGTTGGAGCCAGCTCGTCGCCAAGGACCGCGACTGGGAGCGCTCCTATCGCGGGCGCTGGGCGCACGACAAGGTGGTGCGCTCCACGCACGGCGTCAACTGCACGGGCTCGTGCTCGTGGAACGTGTACGTCAAGGAGGGCCTCGTCACCTGGGAGTCGCAGGCGGTCGACTATCCCTCGACGGGCGCCGACATGCCCGACTACGAGCCGCGCGGATGCCCGCGCGGGGCCTCGTTCTCCTGGTACCAGTACTCGCCGCTGCGGCTGAAGTACCCCTACGTGCGCGGCAGCCTGCTCGAGCTCTACCGCGAGGCGCGCCGGCGCCTGGGCGATCCCGTGGAGGCGTGGGCGGAGGTCGTCTCCGACCCCGAGAAGACGCGCCTGTACCGCCGCCAGCGCGGCAAGGGCGGCTTCGTGCGCGCCACGTGGGACGAGGTCGTGGAGATGATCGCCGCCGCGCACGTGCACACGATCAAGGCGCACGGGCCGGACCGCGTCGTGGGCTTCACGCCGATCCCCGCGATGTCGATGGCCTCCTACGCGGCGGGCACGCGCTTCCTGGCCCTGATCGGCGGCGTGATCCTGTCGTTCTACGACTGGTACGCGGACCTGCCACCGTCCTCGCCGCAGGTCTTCGGCGACCAGACCGACGTCCCCGAGTCCGGCGACTGGTGGAACGCGGGCTACCTGCTGATCTGGGGCACGAACCTGCCGACGACGCGCACCCCGGACGCGCATTTCATGACCGAGGCCCGCTACCGCGGCCAGAAGGTCGTCGTCGTCTCGCCCGACTACGCCGAGCACACCAAGTTCGCCGACGACTGGCTCGCCGCCGAGGCCGGCAGCGACGGCGCGATGGCGATGGCGATGGGCCACGTGATCCTCAAGGAGTTCTACGTCGATCGCGAGGTGCCCTACTTCCGCGACTACGCGCGGCGCTTCACCGACATGCCGCTGCTGGTGACGCTGCGCGAGCGCGAGGACGGCTACGTGCCCGACCGCTTCCTGCGCGCGTCCGACCTCGACGGGGCGGGGGGCGAGCCCGAGAACGCGGAGTGGAAGCCGGTCGTCGTCGACGAGCGCACCGGCGAGCCCGCCGTCCCCAACGGGTCGGTCGGCCACCGCTACGGCGAGCCGGGGCGCTGGAACCTGCGCCTCGGCGGGATCGAGCCGGTCCTGAGCCTGCTCGACCGCGCGCAGGAGCGCGTCCCGGTCGACCTGCCGCGCTTCGACGTCGGCGCGAGCGAGGGCGGCGCCGTCATGCGTCGCGGCGTCCCCGCGATCCGCGTCGGCGGCAGGCTCGTCACGACGGTGCTCGACCTCGCGTTCGCGCAGTACGGCGTCGGCCGCGACGGGCTGCCCGGGGAGTGGCCCTCGGGCTACGACGACCCGCAGCCCGGCACGCCCGCCTGGCAGGAGCCGATCTCCTCGGTCGACGGGCGCCTGGTCGCGCGCGTCGCGCGCGAGTTCGCGCGCAACGCGGAGGTGACGCAGGGCCGCTCGATGATCTGCATGGGCGCCGGCACCAACCACTGGTTCCACTCCGACCAGACCTACCGCACGTTCCTCGCGCTCGTGATGATGTGCGGCTGCGAAGGGGTCGGCGGCGGCGGCTGGGCGCACTACGTCGGCCAGGAGAAGGTGCGCCCGCTGGCGGGCTGGCAGACCGTCGCCTTCGCGCTGGACTGGACGCGGCCGCCGCGCCATCAGTCGGGCACTCCGTTCTTCTACCTGGCGACCGACCAGTGGCGCTACGAGCGGATCATGCCCGCCGACTTCGCCTCGCCGCTCGGCCGCGGGCTGCTCGAGGGCCGCCACATCGCCGACGTCAACGCGCTCGGCGCGCGCCTGGGCTGGCTGCCCTCGTTCCCGAGCTTCGACCGCAGCACGCTGGACCTCGTGGACGAGGCGCAGCACGCAGGCGCCGAGCCCGCCGACCACGTCGTGAGCGAGCTGCGCGAGGGCCGCCTGAGCTTCGCGTGCGAGGACCCCGACGCGCCCGGCAACCACCCGAAGGTGCTGACGGTGTGGCGCTCGAACCTGCTCGGCTCCTCCGGCAAGGGCCACGAGTACTTCCTCAAGCATCTGCTCGGCACGACCGAGAGCGCCGTGCGCGCCGAGGAGTCGCCGCCGGAGCTGCGCCCGCGCGAGGTCAAGTGGCGCGAGCAGGCGCCCGAGGGCAAGCTCGACCTGCTGACCACGATCGACTTCCGGATGACCAGCAACGCGCTGTTCTCCGACATCGTGCTGCCGGCGGCGACCTGGTACGAGAAGCACGACCTCTCCTCGACGGACCTGCACCCGTTCGTGCACACGTTCAATCCGGCGGTCCCCCCGCCGTGGGAGACGAAGACCGACTGGGACGCGTTCGCCGCGATCGCCAAGCGCTTCTCCGAGCTGGCCGAGACGCACCTCGGCGTGCGCAAGGACGTCGTCGCCGCGCCGCTGCTGCACGACAGCGCCGAGGAGATCGCGCAGCCGTTCGGCGAGGTCCGCGACTGGCGCGCGGGCGAGTGCGAGCCGGTCCCGGGGCGCACGATGCCCAAGCTCGTGGTCGTCGAGCGCGACTACCCCAACGTCTGGGAGAAGTGGCGCTCGCTCGGGCCGCTGGTCGAGCAGCTCGGCACTGGCGTCAAGGGGGCCTCGTGGGTGGCCGACCACGAGGTGGCGGAGCTGCGCGCGGCCAACGGCGCGATCCGCGGCGGCATCGCCGACGGGCGCCCGTCGCTGGAGCGCGATACGGAGGCCTGCGAGGCGATCCTCGCCCTGTCGGGCACCACCAACGGCCGGCTCGCCGTCGAGGGCTTCCGCTCGCTCGAGCGCACCACGGGGGTCGAGCTGGCGGACCTGGCCGGCACGCGCGCGGGCGACCGCATCACGCTCGCCGACGCGCAGGTCCAGCCGCGCACGGTCATCACCTCGCCGGAGTGGTCGGGCATCGAGGCGCACGGGCGCCGCTACTCGCCGTTCACCACCAACGTCGAGCGCGACAAGCCGTGGCACACGCTCTCCGGCCGCCAGCACCTCTACCTCGACCACGCGTGGATGCTCGAGCTCGGCGAGGGCCTGCCCGTCTACCGCCCGCCGCTGCACTACCGCGCGATCTTCGGCGACCAGAGCGTCGGCGCCGAGAGCGGCCGGCGCGAGCTGACGCTGCGCTACCTGACGCCGCACTCGAAGTGGTCGATCCACTCCGAGTACCAGGACAACCTGCACATGCTCACGCTCTTCCGCGGCGGCGGGATGCTGTGGATCAGCCGCGAGGACGCCGCGGCGCTCGACATCGCCGACAACGACTGGGTCGAGGCCTACAACCGCAACGGCGTGATCTCCTGCCGCGCCGCGGTCTCGCACCGCATCCCCGAGGGCACGTGCCTGATGTACCACGCCAAGGACCGGCACCTGAACGTGCCGCTGACCGAGCTCGAGGGCAAGCGCGGCGGCACCGACAACTCGCTGACGCGCATCGTGATGAAGCCGACGCACTTCATCGGCGGCTACGCCCAGCTCAGCTTCGGCTTCAACTACTACGGCCCGACGGGCTCCCAGCGCGACGAGGTCACCGTGCTGCGCAAGCGCGAGGCGGAGGTGCGGTTCGAATGAGGGTCCGTGCGCAGGTCGCGATGGTGATGAACCTCGACAAGTGCATCGGCTGCCACACCTGCTCGGTGACGTGCAAGCAGGTGTGGACCAACCGGCCCGGCGCGGAGTACATGTGGTTCAACGACGTCGAGACCAAGCCCGGCGTCGGCTACCCGAAGCGCTGGGAGGACAACGAGCACTGGCGCGGCGGCTGGGAGCTCGATCGCAAGGGCCGCCTGCGGCTGAAGGCCGGCGGGCGGATCAAGAAGCTGCTGTCGATCTTCGCCAACCCCGACATGCCGCAGATCGACGACTACTACGAGCCCTGGACCTACGACTACGACAAGCTCATCACCGCGCCGCTGTCGCGCCACGACCCGGTCGCGCGCGCCCGCTCGCAGCTGACCGGCAAGGCGCTCGAGGAGGTGCAGTGGGGCCCGAACTGGGACGACAACCTCGCCGGCACCAGCGAGCGCATCTACGAGGACCCGCTTACGCGCGGCATCCAGGACCAGGTCAAGGCCACCTACGAGCAGGCGTTCATGTTCTACCTGCCGCGCATCTGCGAGCACTGCCTGAACCCCTCGTGCGTGGCCTCCTGTCCCTCCGGCGCGATGTACAAGCGCGACGAGGACGGGATCGTGCTGGTGGACCAGGCGAAGTGCCGCGGCTGGCGCTTCTGCGTCACCGGCTGCCCGTACAAGAAGGTGTACTTCAACCACCGCACCGGCAAGGCCGAGAAGTGCACGCTCTGCTACCCGCGCATCGAGGCGGGGCTGCCGACGATCTGCTCTGAGACGTGCGTCGGGCGCATCCGCTACATCGGCCTGGTCCTCTACGACTCCGACCGCGTCGAGGCCGCCGCCTCGGTGCCCGACGAGCGCGACCTGCTGAACGCGCAGCACGACGTCTTCCTCGATCCCGAGGACCCGGCCGTGCGCGAGCAGGCCGCGCGCGACGGCATTCCCGGCGACTGGATCGAGGCCGCGCGCCGCTCGCCGGTGTACGCGCTCGCGCACCGCTACCGCGTCGCCCTGCCGCTGCATCCGGAGTACCGCACGCTGCCGATGGTCTGGTACGTCCCGCCGCTCTCGCCGATCGTCAACGCGCTGGAGGAGGACGGCTACGAGGCCGACCCCGACCAGGTCTTCCCGGCGATCGAGTCGATGCGGATCCCGGTCGACTACCTCGCCAACCTGCTGGCCGCCGGCGACGCCGAGGTGATCCGCGGGGTGCTGCGCCGGCTGGCGGCGATGCGCGGGCACATGCGCAAGCGCGAGGTGCTCGGCGAGCACGACGAGGCGATCGTGCGCGCGGCCGGCATGAGCGTGCAGGACGCCGAGGACATGTACCGGCTGCTGGCGATCGCGAAGTACGACGACCGCTACGTGATCCCGCAGGCGCACGCGGAGATGGGGCGGATGCTGATGGAGCAGCAGGGCACGTGCGGGCTGGACTTCGAGGGCGGCCCGGGCAACTGCGGCGCCATCGCCTACGACTCCCATGCGGGCGACGAGGGCTTCATGCTCTCCGAGGACGAGCCCGCGCGGCTGGACATCATCGAGATGCTGGGCGAGCGCCGCCGCGAGGAGGGGGCTCCGTGATCGGGCGCGGGCGCCGGTCCGCGGCGCGGACGGTCTACAAGCTCTGCTCGCTGCTGCTCGAGTACCCGCACGAGGAGCTCTACGCGGCGCGCGAGGAGCTGCTCGCGGCGGTCGCGGCGCTGCCGCGCTCAGCGGCGGCCGAGGCGCTCGGCCGCTTCTGCGCCTGGTGGTCGCAGACCTCGCCCTCCGATGCCGCGGCACACTACGTGGAGGCGATCGACCTCGATCGCCGTGCCGGGCTCTACATGACGTTCTACAGCGACGGCGACCGCCGCGAGCGCGGGGTGGCGCTGCTGCGGCTGCGGCGCCTGTACCGCGCGGCCGGCCTGCCCCAGGAGGGCGCTGAGCTGCCCGACTACCTGCCGTTGATGCTCGAGTTCGCGGCCGCGGCGCCGGGCGGCCGCGGCGAGCTCGTCCTGCGCGAGCACCGCGCGGCGCTAGAGCTCGTGCGCACGCGGCTGCGCGAGCAGGGCAGCCCCTACGGCGAGCTGCTGGAGGCGGTCGCGCTGACGCTCGGCGAGCCCTCGGCGGCCGACCGCGCGCGCGCGGCGATGCTGGTGGCGAACGGGCCGCCGACCGAGCTGGTCGGCCTCGAGCCGTTCGCGCCGCCCGAGGTCGTGCCCGACGTGGGGGCGAGGCGATGAGCGCCGGGGCCGTCCTGCTGTGGATCATCCTGCCCTACGTGGCGGCGACCGCGTTCGTGATCGGGCACTGGTGGCGCTACCGGGCCGACCAGTTCTCCTGGACGAGCCGCTCGACGCAGCTGCTGGACCGGCGCGTGCTCGGCTGGGCGAGCCCGCTCTTCCACTACGGCGCGCTGGCGGCCGTGGGCGGCCACGTGATCGGCCTCTGCATCCCGCCGTCGGTCACGAGCGCGGTCGGCATCTCGGAGAGCTTCTACCGCTGGTTCGCCGCGATCGCGGGGGCGGTGGCCGGGGCCGCGGCCGCGATCGGGTTCCTGGGCCTCGTCTACCGGCGGATCCGCAGCGACCGCGTGCGCCGCAGCACGACGCGGATGGACATCAGCACCTACTTCCTGCTCACGGTCCTGATCGTGCTCGGCTGCTGGATGACCTTCGGCTACAACCTCGCGACGGTCTCGCCGTACAACTACCGGCTGACGGTGGGCGACTGGTGGCGCTCGCTCTTCTATCTGCACCCGCACGTGCACTCGGTCACGAGCGCGCCGCTGATCTACCAGATCCACGCGATCGTGGCCTGGGCGTTCTGGGGCTTCTTCCCGTTCAGCCGCCTCGTGCACGCCTGGAGCATCCCGCTGCAGTACATCGGCCGCCCGTACATCCTTTACCGCCGCCGCTACTCGACGGCGCGCTGATGCGCCGGCCCATCGCCGCGGCTTCGCTCGACCGGCTCCTGGACGACGTGCCGCCCGCCTCGGGCGCCGTCGTGATGGGTACGGGCATCGTCTCGATCGCGCTTGCGCTCGATGGCCGCGAGACGCTTTCGCGGATCCTGCTCGTGGCGACCGCCGCGGTCTGGGTCGCGCTCGGCGTGCTCCTTCCCGCACGCGCCGTACGCGACCGGGCGCGCTTTCGCGCGGACGTGCGCATGCCGGCCGCGTTCACGGCCGTCGCGGGCACTTCGGTCCTGGGGACGCGGCTCACGCTGGGCGGCTGGGACCGGGTGGGCACGGCGCTGCTCGTGATCGCGACGCTGCTGTGGCTGGGCCTGCTCGGGCCGGTGCTCGGCAACTGGCGCACGCCGACCGTCGGCGCCTCCTTCATCCTCACCGTCGGCACGCAGTCGGTGGCGCTGCTCGCGACCGTCGTCGCGCACGCGACCAGCGCGGGCTGGCTGCTGGTGGCGGCGCTCGCGCCGTTCGCGCTGGGGCTCGGCTTCTACGGCTTCGTGCTGCGGAGCTTCGACCCGCGCGAGCTCGTCGTGGGGGGCGGCGACCACTGGGTCACCGGCGGCGCGCTCGCGATCTCGACTGTGACGGCTGGCCGGCTCGCGCTCGCCGCGCAGGATCTCGATCCCCTGCGCGGATGGGCCGGTGCGCTGGACGACGTGGCGCTCGCGCTGTGGTGCCTCACGCTTCTGTGGCTGCCGGTGCTCCTCGTGGCCGAGGCCGTGTGGCGGCGCCCGCGTTACAGCGTGCGTCGCTGGTCGACGGTCTTCCCGGTCGGCATGTACGCAGCATGCAGCTTCGTCGTCGGCCGCGTGACCGGGATCGCCGGGATCGTGCGCTTCGCTCAGGTGTGGGTGTGGGTGGCGCTCGCGGTCTGGCTGGTGGTCGCCGTCGGCCTCGGGCGCGCCGCTCGCGCCTTCGGGCGCGCGGCCGCGGCCACGCGCCCGAGCACGAGTGCGCCGAGCACCACG
>DASTWP010000255.1:0-3355 GCA_035765835.1 Solirubrobacteraceae bacterium | reverse complement strand
CCGCCGGGCCCGGCGCCCGCGCCCGAGCTGGCCGAGCTCCACACCGCGCTGCACCGCACGCGCCGCACGCCGCCGCCGGAGGTGACGCTCGCGCGGCTGGAGCGCATCCTCGGCGGCTCCGACGAGGCGGCCGGATACGTGCGCGCCGTGCGCGAGCAGCGCTACCGCAGCGGCTCGGGCCCGACGCCCGCGCAGCGCCGCGCGCTGCGGCGCCAGCTCGGCGCGGGCCTCGGCCTCGGCGGGCGCGTGCGCGCATGGTGGGCGCTGCCCCCGCGACCGTCGTAGCACGCCCTCCCGGACGGGTACCCTCGACACGATGCAGTCCGCGTACGAGCTCTTCACGAACGGCACGCGCCTGCTCGAGGACGGCGACTTCCACGCGGCCGCCGTGCCGCTCGCGCGGGCGCGCGACCTGGAGCCCGACAAGACGTCGATTCGCGAGGCGCTCGGGCGCGCGCTCTTCGGCTCGCGCCGCTACCGCGAGGCGGCCGCCGAGTTCCAGGCGGTCGTCGACCACGCGCCCACGAACGACTACGCGCTCTTCTGCCTCGGGCGCGCCCTCCAGCTCCAAGGACGGCACGCGGAAGCGCGCCGCCCGCTCGCGCTCGCGTCGTGCCTGCGGCCGGATCGCAAGGACTATGCGGTCTACCGCGATCGCGCGCGGCGCCACGCCGCGTAGCCGCTCCGCTGCTACTCTGAACCGACAGCTTTCGGGGCCGCCCCGCTAGGGGCGGTGCAGGTCGAAGGCGGGCGCGCGCCCGCCTTTTTCTTTGGAGAGAGGAGGATCCGATGAGCAGCATCCAGGCCGATATCGAGGCGCATCTCGCGCAGGCCGAGCCCGACGTCGAGGTCCTGCTCGCCGAGCTCGTCGGCGGCCACACGGTGCGCCTCTTCATCGACCATCCCGACGGCGTGACGCTCGAGCTCTGCGAGCGCGTGACGCATCAGCTGCCGCAGGTGCGCGAGCGCTACGCGCTCGAGGTCTCCTCGCCCGGCATCGAGCGCCCGCTCACGAAGCCGGCCCACTACCGCCGCTTCCTCGGCCGTCGCGCGCGCGTGCGCACGCGCGACGCCGTCGACGGCCACAAGAGCTTCACCGGCGAGCTGGTCGGCGCCTCCGACGACGAGGTGACGATCGCCGCCGGCACCGGGGTCGTCGCGATCCCGTACGACGACATCGACCGATCGAACCTCGTGGAGGAGTAGCCCGAATGTCGCGAGAGATCCTGGAGGCGATGAGCGCGCTCGCGCGCGAGAAGGGCATCGCCGAGGACAAGCTTCGCCACGCGCTCGAGGACGCGCTGCTCTCGGCGTACAAGAAGCAGCCCGGAGCCGCCAAGTACGCGCGCGTCGAGATGGACCCCGAGACGGGCGACTACCGCGTGATCGAGCTGATCATCCCGGAGCGCCTGGAGGCCCACCTGATCGTCGAGACGATCGACGAGGGCACCTACATCGACCCCGAGACCGGCGAGCCCGTCGAGCCGCAGGACCCGGAGATCGATCCGGCCAAGTTCGAGGAGTACAAGGACCAGATCGACGAGCAGGACGTCACGCCCGACGACTTCGGGCGGATCGCCGCGCAGACCGCCAAGCAGGTGATCCTGCAGCGGATCCGCGAGGCCGAGCGCGACATGATGTTCGAGGAGTACCGCGACCGCGTCGGCGAGCTGATCACCGGCATCGTCCAGCAGTCGGACTCGCGCTACACGCTCGTGCAGCTGCGCGAGCGCGTCGAGGCGCTGCTGCCGAAGTCCGAGCAGGTCGACGGCGAGCGCTACGACCACTCGCAGCGCATCAAGGCCGTCATCAAGGAGGTCTCCCCGTCGACGAAGGGCCCCTCGATCATCGTCTCGCGGCGCGACCCCGAGCTGATCAAGAAGCTCTTCGAGCTCGAGGTCCCCGAGATCGCCGACGGCCTCGTCGAGATCGCGAACGTCGCGCGCGAGCCGGGCTACCGCTCGAAGATCGCGGTCGTCTCGCACGCCGACGGCGTCGACCCGGTCGGCGCCTGCGTCGGCCCGCGCGGCTCGCGCGTGCGCATGGTCGTCTCCGAGCTGCGCGGCGAGAAGATCGACATCATCCCCTACAACGACGAGCCCGCCCGCTTCGTCGCAAAGGCGCTCTCGCCCGCCCGCGTGCGCGAGGTGCTGGTCGACGACGAGCAGCGCCAGGCGACCGTCGTGGTGCCCGACGACCAGCTCTCGCTGGCGATCGGCCGCGAGGGCCAGAACGCGCGCCTCGCCGCGCGCCTCACCGGCTGGCGCATCGACATCCGCTCCGAGACCGAGTTCGCCGAGGAGTCCGGCGAGGAGGGCTTCGAGGAGCAGGACAGCGGCGGACGCTGCGCGGCGATCCTCTCGAGCGGCCGCCGCTGCCCGAACGCGTCGCTGCCCGGCTCGCGCTTCTGCGGGATCCCGAGCCACCAGGAGCTCGAGGGCACCGGCAACGTCCACGTCGGCGGCGCGCCCGAGGAGGCGCCTGCCGAGGTCGCGGTCGCCGAGGACGCGCCGAACGGCGCGGCCCCGGAGGAGGCGCCGGCCGCCGTCGAGGCGCCGGTGGACGAGGCGCCGCCGCACGGCGACGAGCTCGAGCCCGCGCCCGAGGCGAGCGAGCCCGAGGCCCTGCCGGCAGACGAGGCCGGGGAACCGCAGGCGGCGGAGGAGCCCGCGTCATAGCGCGCGCCGGACACCGTCCGGAGCGTCGCTGCGTGGCGTGCGGGCGCCGCGCTCCGAAGGCCTCGCTGCGCCGGCTGGCGCTGGCGGGCGACCGCGTGGTGCCGGACCCCGGAAGCTGCCTTCCGGGCCGCGGCGCCTACGTCTGCGACGCCGCCTGCGCGCGCGAGGCGGTCCGCCGGCGTGCGCTCCCGCGCGTCTTCCGGCGGGCCGTGACGGTGCCTGACGACCTCGTAGAATCGATTGGCTGATGGCGAAGAAGCGCGTGCACGAGATCGCGAAGGAACAGGGCATGTCCAGCTCGGACGTGCTCGTCAAGCTGCGCGCCGCGGGCCTCGAAGTCACCGCGGCGGCATCGACCGTCGAGGAGGACGAGGCGCTGCGCGCGCTGCGCTCCAACGGCTCGGGCGCGAAGGCCGCCGCCAAGCCGGCCGCGCCGGCGCAGCGTGCCGCGGCCGCGGGCGCGCGCACCGCGCCGCCGCGCCAGGCCGCCGCCCCGCCTGCCGCAGAGCCCGCCGCCCCGCAGCGCGCGCGTCGCATCTTCGAGCCGGACGGCCCGCCGCTCCAGCTCCCGTCGCGCCAGCAGGACGACCGCGGCATCCCGCAGGCCCCGCCGCCGCGCCCGCGCCAGGCGCCGCCCGCGCCGCCGCGCCCGCCCGCTCCTGCGCGACCGCAGCCCG
>DASTWP010000254.1:0-9003 GCA_035765835.1 Solirubrobacteraceae bacterium | reverse complement strand
CAGCGGCGAGGCGCGCGATCGCGAAGTCGTCGATCGCGTACTCGAGCGTCGTGCCGGTCGCGCCCCAGACCAGGTCGGCGCCGCCGGGCGCGGGCGCGAGCGTCGCGCGCCGCCACGTGTCGATGCCGGCGCCGAGCAGGTTCGCGTTCTGCTCGGAGGGCACGTAGCCGAGCTGCTGGTAGGCGGCGAGGCCGTCGCGCTCGACGTAGCCGGAGTTCGTCGCCGAGGGCGCTGTCGCGCTCGACGTCGTCGCGCCCTTGACCATCGCCGCGAGCGCGGCGTCCGCGTCGAAGGCGCGCACGCCGAGCGCGTGGATCGACGCGATGATCGCGTCGGCCGGATCGCCGGTCATCGTCTCGGTCTGCGCGTTGGCGACCGACCATTTCGGCAGCCAGCCGCTGTCGCGCTCGTCGGCGAGCAGCGAGGTGACGACGTCGCCGGCGACGCGCGGCTCGATCAGCGCCAGCAGCGGCATCTGGCTGCGGTACACGTCCCAGCCCGAGAAGTCGGCGTACTGCGTATAGCCCTCGGCGCGATGCACTGTGCCGTCCATCCCGACGTACGAGCCGTCGGCGTCGCTGAACGTCGTCGGCGAGGTCAGCGCGTGGTAGAGCATCGAGTAGAACGTCTCGCGGTCGGCGCGCAGGCCCCCGCGGACCACGATCGCTGCGAGCGCGCGATCCCACGCGGCGCGTGCGGCCCTGGCGACGGTCCGGAACGGCCGCGCCGCGACCTCGGCGTCGAGGTTGCGCTGCGCTTCCTCGGCGCTGACGAACGACATGCCGACGCGGACCTCGACGCTGCGCCCACCGGCAGGGTCGAACGTGACGTAGGCGCCGGTCTGCGCGGTCGGCACGCTCTGACTCCCCAGCGCCTCGCTGTTGAGCAGGTACGTCAACGCGTTCACGCCCGTCGGGATCCGCTGCGCCGGGCCGGGGTCGACCAGCCCGCCCGGATTGCCGGCGGAGCCGTCGCTCGCGTCCGTGCTGCCGGGGCTCAGCGTCTGGCGCTGCCAGGTGCCGAGCGCCTCGAAGGGGCGGCTGAAGCGCGCGACGAGGTAGATCCGGTAGCGGCTCGGCAGGTAGCAGAACGCGCCGGTCGTGACGGCTGCCGTGATCTCGCGCTGGGCGGGGTCGATGTGAACCTCGCCCGCGCTCGCGCCGGTCCGTCCGCCGGTCGCGTTCAGCAGGACCGTCTGGGCGGAGCCCGCGGGGAAGGCGAAGCGCTCGATGCCGCTGCGCGTCGCGGCCGTCAGCGCGGCGTCGATCTCGCGCGGCGTGCCCGGGTCGAGCGCCACGCTGTAGCGCCCGGGCGAGGCGGCCTCCGACGTGTGCGCGAACGAGGGCAGCAGGCTCGCCGTGAAGCTCGTCGACTGGCTGTCGACGGGCGAGGAGACGATCGGGCGCGTCGTCGGCAGGACCGTGAAGTCGCCGCCGCTCGGGCATCCGGCGCCGCTCAGCCGCCGGACGCTGAAGCCGCGCAGCCTCGTGTCCCCGTAGGCGTACGAGCCGCCCGCGTTCTTGGTCCCCGGCGACGTGTCGGGGCTCAGCTGCATCATCCCGAACGGCATCACCGGCCCGGGGAACGTGTTGCCCGCGCCGCCGCCGGTGCCGAAGTCCTTCGCGCCCTCGGCCGTGCCGTTGAAGGGGTTGACGTAGGCGGAGAGGTCGGCGCCCGCCGGCGCCGCCCAGGCCAGCGCGGCCAGCAACACGAGGGCAATGACGAGGACCCGGCCCATCCCGATGCGCCAGATTACGGTGGCGGCGGCCTGCGCGCGCCCATAGGCTTCCGCCATGCCCGTCGACCCCCGCGGCGAAGACCTCGAGCGCGCCGAGGCGCTGACCGAGGCGGTGCTTCAGGCGACGCCGCCGTGGGAAGCAGCACGGGCATGACGCTCGCCCGCGACATGCTCGCAAGCCACCCGCGCTCGCCGAAACTCGATCTCGACGACCTCGCCGCCGCGATCGGCGCCTGCCTCGAGTGCGGGCAGGCGTGCACGACCTGCGCGGACGCGTGCCTGTCCGAGGAGCCCGACGCCGCGCTCCAGCGCTGCGCCGCGACCGACGCCCAGTGCGCCGACGCCTGCTTCGCGCTCGCGCGGGCGCTCTCGCGCCCGTCGGCGTCGAGCGAGGCGGTGACCGAGCATCTGCTCCAGGCGTGCGTCCGGGCGTGCAGCGAGTGCGCCGAGGAATGCGAGCGCCACGCCGAGCATCACGAGCACTGCAGGCGCTGCGCCGAGGCGTGCCGGCGCTGCGCGCAGGCGTGCACAGAGCTCCTGCGCGACGAGGTCGCCGAGCAGATGCGCCGCTTCCAGGGCGGCTGACGCGGCCGCCGGCTCAGCCGCCGAGCGGCGAGGGCGGGATCCGCGGCTCGCCCTGCACCTGCGGGATGCGCATCAGCAGCTCGTCGGGATAGCACCACGACCAGTCCTCGCCGGGCTGGATCGAGCGGATGACGGGATGGCCGGTCGCCTGCGCGTGCGCGGTGGCGTGCTTGTTCGGCGAGTCGTCGCAGCAGCCGACGTGCCCGCACTCAAGGCAGATGCGCAGGTGTAGCCACGGCGAGCCCGTCGCGAGGCACTCCTCGCAGCCGGCCACCTCCTCGGGCAGCGAGGTGACCAGCACGTGATCCAGATGGCCGCATTGAACGCTCATGGCGTCATCCTCCCGCAGCCGATCCGAGCCCGGCGCTGAGCGCCGCGATGATCGCGCCGCCGACGGTGATCGACAGGAACGAGCGGGCGAAGCTCGTCTGGAAGAACGTGTACCGCAGCCAGGCGAGGATCAGCAGCTCGACGCCGACCACCACGACCGCGGCGACGATCGCCGCGTGGTAGCCGTGCAGCAGGAACGGGAGCGTGTGGAAGACGCCGCCGAGGAACGTCCCGCCGCCCGTGATCGCGCCGCGCACGGCCGGGTTGCCGCGGCCGGTGAGGTCGCCCGTGTCGGACAGGCCCTCCGAGAACGCCATGCTCACGCCCGCGCCGAGCGCCGTCGCGAGCCCCGTGTAGAAGGCGGTCAGCGGCCGGTGCGTCGCGAGCACGACGGCGAAGATCGGCGCGAGCGTCGAGAGCGAGCCGTCCATGAGCCCGCTGAGCGCGGGCTGCACGCGCTGGAGCAGGAACGCCGTGCTGTGGATGTCGCGGTCGGTGTGGAAGCGCAGGTGGCGCACGCCCCGCCGCTCAGCCGGAGTCGCCGAGCGGAAGCTCGTGCTCGAAGGACTCGACGACGACGTCCGCGCCCGCCTCGCGCAGCGCGGCGGCGTCGTAGTGGCCGGTCGCGACGGCGATGACCGTGCAGTCGGCCGCGTGCCCGGCCTCGATGTCGAGCGGCGTGTCGCCGATCACGTATGCGTCGGTGCGCGCGAGCGGGTGGCCCATGATCGCGGCGCCGCGCGCCAGCGCCTCGCGCACGATGTCCGCGCGCTGCATGCCCGCGCTCGCGTACGCGCCGAACGTGAACCAGCGGTTGAGGTCGCCGCGCCCGAGCTTCACGTGCGCGGCGCCGTCGACGTTGCCGGTGACGAGCCCCAGCAGGTGCCCGTCGCGGCTGAGCTGCCGCAGCCGCTCGGGCACGCCCGGCAGCACGCGGTAGCCCTCGGAGGCGGCCACCGTCTCGGGCAGGTGCTCGAGCCGGCGCTGGAGCAGCTGCGCGAGCTCGTGCGGCGTCGGCGCGCGGTCGAGCACCGCCTCGAACGTCTTCGCCCCGACGTCCGGGTCGGTCATCCCCGCGTCGGTGAACTGCCCGATGTCGGCGGGGATGCCGTGCAGCTCCTCGAACGCCATCCGCCACGCGACCGCGCCCGCTCCGCCCGTCGTGACGAGCGTCCCGTCGATGTCGAACAGCAGCAGGCGGTAGTCGTTCGCCACGAGTCGGGAAGCCTAGACCGCGCGCGCCGTAGGCTTCGGCTGGATGAGTCCCGTGCGGCCCGTGGTGCAGGTGATCGGCCGGCGCCTCGTGGCGGAGCACTACGCGCTGCGCGACTTCCTGACGCGTATCGCGCAGCCCTACGACTGGCACGAGGCGGGCTCGCCGCAGGCCGACGATCTGCTCGCGCGCGCGGGCGCTCAGGACGAGGCGCTCCCGATCGTGATCGACGGCGGCGACGTCATCGCCGGCGCGACCGCCCGCGCGCTCGCCGAGGCCTGGGGCGTCGGGGCCCCGCCCGCGCGCGATCACTACGACCTCGCGAACGTCGGCGCCGGCCCGGCCGGTCTGGCCGCGGCGGTCTACGCCGCCTCCGACGGGCTCTCGACCCTGCTGATCGACCGCGACGTCCCCGGCGGGCAGGCCTCCCACACGTCGATGATCGAGAACTTCTTCGGCTTCCCCGAGGGCATCGGCGGGGCCGAGCTGGCGCGCCTGGCGGGCCGGCAGGCCGAGCGCTTCGGCGCGGAGCTCGCGATGCTGCGCGGCGTCGAGGGTCACGACGTCGCCGCGGACGGCACGGTCCGCCTGCGCCTCGGCGGCGGCGTCGAGGTGGGCGCGACGATCGTCATCGCCGCGCCCGGGATCGCCTGGCGGCGCCTCGACGTGCCCGGCGTCGAGGACCTGCTCGGGCGCGGCGTCTACTACGGCGCCGGCCGTAGCGAGGCCGCGCAGTGCGGAGGCGACGAGGTCGTCGTGGTCGGCGCCGGCAACTCCGCCGGCCAGGCGGTCCTGCACCTGGCGAGCGCGGGCGCGCGCGTGACGATGGTGGTGCGCGGCGAGCAGCTCGGCAAGTCGATGTCCGCCTACCTCGTCGACCGCATCGACATCAACCCGCTGATCGACGTCCGCCTGCGCACGCAGGTCGCCGAGGCGCACGAGGACGGCGGGCGGCTCGCCGCCGTCACGCTCGCCGGCCCGGACGGCACGACCGAGCGGCGCCCCGCCCGCGCGGTGTTCCTCTGCATCGGCGGCGAGCCTCGCACCGGCTGGGCCGCCGACGCCGCCGTGCGGACCGACGCCGCGGGCTACATCCTCACCGGCCCCGACCTGCTCGAGCAGGGCGGGCGCCCGGAGGGCTGGCCGCTCGACCGCGACCCGCTCGCGCTCGAGACCAGCGTGCCGGGCTTCTTCGCCGCAGGCGACGTGCGCCACGGCAGCACCAAGCGGGTCGGCGGCGCGGTCGGCGAGGGCGCGATGGCCGTCGCGCTCGCGCACCGCAGGCTCGCGGAGCTCGAGGGCCTCGGCTGAGGCTGCGCCGCCGCGATCCGCAAGACTGCCCGTGGTGACCGGCGCCGGCGAGATCCTGCTCACCGGCGCGCTGCTGACCGCGGCGCTCGCGGCCTCGCTGCTCGCCGGTCGCCTGCGCCTGCCGGGCCTCGTCGTGCTGCTCGGCCTCGGGATGGCGCTCGGCAGCGAGGGCCTGGGCGGGATCGACTTCGGGGACTACGACGCCGCGCAACGGGCCGGCATCGTCGCGCTCGCGCTGATCCTGTTCGAGGGCGGCCTCGCAGCCGGGTTCGGCGAGATCCGCCCGGTGCTGCGCCCGGCGGTCTCGCTCGCGCTCGTCGGGACGCTCGCCACCGCGCTCGCGACCGGCGCGGCGGCGGCGTGGCTGTTCGACTTCTCGCTGCCGGAGGGGATGCTGCTCGGCTCGATCGTCTCCGCGACGGACGGCGCCGCGATCTTCTCGCTGCTGCGGGGCTCGGCGCTGCGGCGGCGCCTGACGCGCACGCTCGAGGGCGAGGCGGGCTTCAACGACCCCGTCGCCGTGCTGCTCGTCCTCGGCTTCATCGACTGGATCCGGCATCCCGGCTACGGCGTCGCGGACATGACCGCGCTGTTCGCGCGCGAGCTCGGGATCGGGCTGGCGATCGGCGTGCTGGTCGGCTTCGCCGCGCTGTACGCGCTGCAGCGGATCCGGCTGCCGTCCGCGGGCCTGTACCCGGTCGCCTCGCTCGCGGCCGCCGGCCTGGCCTACGGCGGCGCCGCGGAGGCGCACGGCTCGGGCTTCCTGGCGGTCTACCTCGCCGGCCTCGTGATCGGCAGCCGGCAGAGCCCGGCGCTGCGCACGATCACGACGTTCCACGACGGCCTCGCCTGGATCTCGCAGCTCGGCATGTTCCTGATGCTGGGCCTGCTCGTGTTCCCCGACCAGCTCGGCTCGGTCGCGCTCGAGGCCTCGCTGCTGGCGCTGATCCTCGTGTTCCTGGCGCGGCCGCTCGCGGCGCTCCTCGCCACGGTGGGCGCGCGCTACTCGATCGCCGAGCGCGTGACGCTCGGGTGGGCCGGCCTGCGCGGCGCGGCGCCGATCGTGCTCGCGACGTTCCCCGTCCTCGCGCACACGCCGCACAGCCACGAGTTCTTCAACATCGTCTTCTTCGCCGTCCTGCTCTCGACCGTGTTGCAGGGGGTCTCGTTCGGCTGGGTCGCCGAGCGGCTGGGCGTGACGAGCGACGAGCGCGCGCTGCCCGCGCCACTGATCCACGCTCCTGCGATGCGGCGCCTCGGCGCGGAGGTCGCCGAGTTCGAGGTGCGCCCGGCGGACGCGGCGGCCGGGCGGCTGGTGCGCGAGCTCGGCCTGCCGCGCGACGCGCTGCTGAACGTGATCATCCGCGGCGAGCAGGCGATCCCGCCGCGCGGGTCGACCCGGATCGAGCCCGGCGACCGCCTGCACGTGCTCGTGCGCCAGGAGGCGGCGGTCGAGTTCCAGACGCTGCTGCGCCGCTGGCGCGAGGGGCCGCTGGGCGCGACGGCACGGCGGCGCCCGCGGCCGCGCGGCGCGACGGTGTTCTCCTCGCGGCCGTGGCGTGCGGACGACGGCGACGCGGGCCGGCCGCTGACGGTCAACGGGCTCGGGGTGATCGAGCAGCTGCGCACGCGCCGCGACGTGCCCGGCGCGCTGGTCGCGCTGGCCGACGGGCGCTTCGCCTACACGGGGCCCACGGTCGCGGTCGGCTCCGCCGCGCAGCTGCAGGACGCGGCGCGCCGGCGCCTGCACAGCGCGCGCAACGACGCCGAGGCCGCGTGGTGGCGCGACGTGATCGGCGCGCTCGCGCTCGGCTGAGGCGTTACTGCAGGTAGCGCTCGACGGTGTCCGCGTCGCGCGCGGACGCGCTGTCGGGATCGTCGCCGGCCTCGCGCAGCGCGCGACGCTGGCGCAGCAGGTCCCAGCAGCGGTCGAGCTCCACCTCGAGCGCCTGGAGGCGGTCGCGGTCGGCCTCGAGGCGCTCCTCGTTCGCGCTGTCGGACTCCTCGCGCGCACGCAGCTCGTGCTCCTCGGCGACGAGGCCCTCGATGTGCGCGGCGATGCTCTGGTCGCTCATGTCCCGAAGCGTAGACCTCTAGGTCACGAGCTCGCGCACGCGCGGCGCGACCTCGTCGCCCAGCCGGCGCACGAAGCCGACCGCGTCCTCGCCCGGGACGGACACGAGCAGGGTCGAGAAGCCGAGCTCGGCGATGCGCGCGAGTGCGTCGGCCGAGGGCGCGGCGCCGAGGCCGAGCACGTTGACGGCGCGCACGACCTGCTGCGGGTCGCGGCCTGCGGCGCGCGCGGCCTCGTCGACCGCCGCCTGCCGCGCGGGGACGTCCTCGGGCGCGAGGTAGCGCCCGCCGATGCTCGGCAGCCAGCCGTCGGCGAGGCGGCCGGTGAGCCGCAGCATGCGCGGGCCGTAGGCGCCGAGCCACAGGCCGATCCGGTGCGCCGGCGCCGGGCCGGGGTGCGCCCCGCGCACGCGATAGTGCTCGCCCGCGGCGGTGAGCGGGCGCTCGCCGTCGAGGAAGCCGCGCAGCACACCGATCGCCTCCTCGAGCGCGTCGACGGACTCCTTCGCCGAGCGGCGCGGGCCGCCCATCGCCTCGATGCCGTCCCAGAACGCGCCCGCGCCGAGCCCGAGCTCGACGCGCCCGCCGCTCAGGACGTCGAGCGACGCGGCGGCCTTCGCGATCATCGTCGGCAGGCGCAGCGGCAGGTTCAGGACGTCGGGGAGGAGGCGGATGCGCTCGGTGCGGCCGGCCGCGTAGGCGAGCAGCGTCCAGGTGTCGAAGAAGCGGTGCTGGTAGGGGTGGTCCTGCACGCCCGCGACGTCGAGGCCGGCGCGGTCGGCGGCGGCGATCTGCTCGAGCGTGCTCGCGGGGTCGGTCGCGTCCGGCACGACGAAGACCCCGACCTGCACCGCCATGCGCAGAAGCGTACGCCCGCCGCTTCGCGGGGAGTACGGTGCGGCGATGGGTCCGACCGATCCCGAGCAGCTCGAGGCGGCCGGCGGAGACGTACGTGCCGAGATCGCCGCGGCGACGACCGTCGGCGCCGTGCACGTCTCGGTCGCGGACCTCGATCGCTCGATCGCGTACTACGAGCAGGCCATCGGGCTCGCGGTCCGCGAGCGCGGCGGCGCGCTCGTGTCGCTCGGCGCCGGCGGCGACGGCGAGCTGCTCGTGCTGCACGAGGAGGCCGGCGCGCGGCCGAGCGACGGCCACACCGGCCTCTACCACTTCGCCCTGCTCGTCCCCGAGCGCCCCGACCTCGCGCGCTGGCTCGCGCACGCGGCCCGCGACCGCGTGCCGATGACCGGCATGTCGGACCACTACGTGAGCGAGGCGCTCTACCTCCGCGACCCCGACGGCCACGGGATCGAGATCTACTGGGACCGCCCGCGCGAGCACTGGGAGGGACAGGTCTGGGAGCGGATGACGACGCTCCCGCTCGACGTCCCCGACCTGCTCGGCGAGCTCGGCGACCCGGCGGGCGAGCCGTTCGACGGCCTGCCGCCCGGCACGGTGATGGGCCACGTGCACCTGAAGGTCGCGGCGATCCCGGAGACCGTGAGCTTCTACCGCGACGTCCTCGGGTTCGGCCTGATGGCCCAGCTCGGTCCCTACGCGGCCTTTCTCGCCGCGGGCGGCTACCACCATCACCTCGGTGCGAACACGTGGGAGAGCGCCGGCGCCTCGCCCCCGCCCGCCGGGAGCGCCGCGCTGCGTCACGCGACGATCGTGCTGCCGGACGAGGCGGAGCGGGCCGCGGTGCTCGAGCGCGTCGAGGCCGCGGGCCTCGAGCACGCCGACCACGACGCCG